>NZ_JCBDGU010000052.1:0-238773 GCF_059834255.1 Vibrio sp. R11-SG3-ISO9 | reverse complement strand
GCAGAGCGGCTCAATATTATCTTGCTCATTGGTTAGTGAATCGAGCTTGTTTTGGCTACGACCACAAGCGATGACGACATGTCCAAGTTGAGCGTATTTGATTGCTAGATCTCGACCGATACCTGAGGTTGCGCCTGTGATAAGAATTCTCATGTTATTGGCTCGCTCTACGCTTGATGGACTTGATCGCACAGCCAAGAACTGGAATGTGCTCGTAAAGCATGGATCCCACATCGAGATAGTCTCTGTGATAAATCACAAGGTCGTCTTTCATTTGAAGGTGAGAGTGTCCCTCAACGGTAATCGGCTTGCGTCCATTAAGCTGTTTGTGGGTAAATTCCATAGACCAGTAAACGGCGGCTTCTTCGCCAGACTCGAACGCACTGATGATCGTAAATTTACAGCTGGCAACATTGGTGTAGATGTTCTCGAAGTAACGGGTTAGTGCGTCCAACCCGTTTACTTGATGAAGTGGATCTTTGAATTCAACCTGCTGGTGGTATACATCCTGTAATGCACCAAAGTCGTCAGTACCCAGCTGCCTATACATATCAAGAAAATTATCTAGCCATCGTGAATTTTCCATGGGTTCACTCTCACTTCCGTCTATCGTGCTATTTGTAAAAATCTAGGGCCCTTAACCGCGCTTCTTTATGTTCAACGATAGGTCCCCAATAACGACTGTCATGTCCACTCTTGGTGATAAATGTGTGCGGAAAATGCACGTCTCTATCGGGAATGTTTTGCAGCTCTGGGAGATATTTACGGATGAAAACTCCTTTAGGATCAAACTTTTCACTCTGAGTTATCGGGTTGAAAATCCTAAAGTAAGGCTGCGCATCACAGCCGGTGCTTGCAGCCCACTGCCATCCGCCATTGTTGGCACTGTAATCACCATCAATCAGGTGCTCCATAAAGAAGCGCTCGCCCCATCGCCAATCAACCAACAAGTGCTTAGTCAAGAAGCTGGCGACGACCATTCGTAGACGGTTGTGCATCCAACCTGTTTCGAGTAGTTGGCGCATTGCTGCATCAACCAGTGGGTAACCGGTTTTCCCTTCACACCAGCGTTGGAAATCTTCTTGATCGTTGTGCCAGGTGAGTCCGTTGTATTTTTCTTGGAAGTTCTCACCTTTCACTAATCTCGGATGGTGGAAGATCAGGTGTTTATAGAAATCACGCCAGATCAGCTCGTTGAGCCAAGAGAACTCAGCGCACTGGGTATCGACCAGAAGTTCTGGGTGTTCTTGAATCAATTGAATCGCCAACCAACGAGGGCTAATTGCGCCAATGGCAAGATAAGGAGATAAGCCAGAGGTTCCCTTTATGGATGGGATGTCTCTATTGTCCGCGTATTGGTAGAGCTTTTCTGCAAGAAACTGAGGCACCACTTGCCCTAACACATCGTCGGCTAATGGCCAGCGAGAAGAGTCTTCTCTCGGAAAATCAAAATCATACTCTCTTGAAAAGGTTTGTAGTTCTGGTTGCGGACTTTCTGAAGCAACCTTCGGATAGGGTGCGCAATCAATGCCAGAAGCTTGAACATACTTGAGCCACGCTTTTTTGAATGGGGTAAATACCTTAAACATCTCCCCCTGCTGATTGAGAATTCTTCCTACAGGAACAATGACGTCGCAATCAAAGGTGGTCAATGTGATGTCGAGGGCACGTACTGCTTCATCTCTCTGTTGTTCGTCCACTTCCGGCTCAGAGTTGGCCATGACTTGGGTGATGCTGTGCTCGCGGCAGTAGTTGGCTAGGGTGCTTGCTTGATCGTCAAAGTTGGAGGATTTCAGGTGAACGAGCTCAATGCCAAATGAGGCGAGTTGTTCTGATAGCAAGGTGAGGTGGCGGTATATGAAGTCAGCTTTGATCGGTGCTAAATGGTGTTGTTTCCACTGTTTAGGTGTAGAAATAAAAACGGCGTGGGTAGCGCCGTTTTCAATTGCAGAGACCAAAGCTGGATTGTCATGAACGCGCAGGTCGCGTCGTATCCAGAGTAGAGTGCTCAATATCCGTATCTCAACTTAAGTTCTTGTGGGTGCGGGTTTAGATAAACCTGCGACTGTAAGTACTCGTTTGGGTACTCCATCAAATAGTGATTAATCAGCGTAAGTGGCACCAGCAATGGGATAGTGCCTTCACGGAAATCGTTGATTTGTCGTGACAGCTCTTGCTTATGAGTGCTGCTTAGTTGCTTCTTAAAGTAACCTTGTAAGTGCTGAAGTGTGTTAGCGTGCGTACCACGGTTAGCATGGTGTTGCAGTGCCGTCATTAGCCCCTCAATGTAGCGCTCAGCCAGCTCATTGACCTCTAGATCACTTTCACCCAATAGTTGGCCGAGTTCTTTGTAGCCTTCAACGTAGTGACACATAACTAGGTATTTGTGAGCGCTGTGGAACTGAATCAACTTGTGCTTAGTGATGCCTTCATCGACCAAGTCGAGCCATTTCTGGTACGTAAACACACGAGTCATGAAGTTTTCGCGAAGAATTGGGTCGTTCAAACGGCCGTTCTCTTCGATCGGCAACAATGGGTTATGATCCATTAGCTGCTTGGTAAACATACCAATGCCTGTCGATTCTGAGCCGCGACCGTGATGGTGATAGACCTTCACACGTTCCATACCGCAGGTCGGGCTTTTTTGACACACAATAAAGCCCGCAATGTGTTCGTTATTTTTTGCGTAGTTTTGCCCATATTCGATCAGCTCATTAGTGACATCACCAGTACCATCTGGGCGAGACACATGGATGACGTCGTCTAGCATTCTGGTCTGACGAATCGTTGGGCGAGGCGTTGGAAGCCCCACTCCCATTTCTGGGCACACAGGCTCTAACTCAACATAGTCAGCCAGATCGTCAGTGCAGAAACGAGAGCGTTTATGACCTGTATCGAATCTAACCTTGTGTCCTGCAACACAAGCGCTGATACCGATTTTTATTTTTTTGTTCATAGGTCAAATCCTTATAAACATTACTCAAGAAGTTGTATATAAGATGGTATGTTTATTAATGTTTTTCAATCACTAATAAATGAACTTGCCAATTGGGTTAAACAACTGACTCACACCTTTCGTAAAGTATAGAGCATCGCTTGAAACCGTTAGGCACACACAACCTTCCTTAGTAAAAGGTTGGTGCGTATGTTCACCATCTAACCAGATAAAATCGCCCTTATGATATTCGCCCATCTCGTCTTCAAAACTGCCCTCTAAAAGCAAGGTAATCTCAAAGCCTTTGTGTGTATGGCAAGGCACAGCGCCCTCTTTATCAATGTGCAGTAGGCTGGTGTGATGATCACCATCTTCGAAGTCGAGACGTGCGCGAGAGATCTTGCCTAGATTGAGCCAATCTTTTCTCACCACTTGATTAAGTGCTCGTGGCAATTCAAATTCCGTATCAGCGACTTTCACCAGCTGCGGTGAATGGTCTTCAGTGGCATCGATGCTAGCCAGCTGTTCATCAGCTGTGATCATATCGATGAGGCTCATGTCGAAGTCTGCGTGGATATCGTCATCGTTACCGTGAAGTACCGCATTGACTTGGTTCTCAATCAGCTCGTCAGCAATAACTTCTTCCGAGCCAAAACTATCAGTTGCTGCAAGTTCGGTAAGGCGAATAACCTCGGCCTGGCACTGTTCACACATCTCTACATGGCTTGATACGATCAATGAGAGAGAATCAGGAAGTTCACCAGTGACGAAGTCTCTGAGTATTTCTGCTGTTGGGTGATGTTTAATCATGGTTCTGTTCCCCCATATGAAGCTTCAACTTGGCGAGTGCGAGTCTCAGTCTTGATTTCACTGTGCCGAGTGGCACTCCGAGTTGCTGCGCCAATTGTTCTTGAGACAGCTCTTGATAATAAACCCCTTCAACAATGGTTCGCTGCGCTGGAGGCAGCTTGTCTATTTGATTGCGTACATGGCGACTCATTAGATGGTCACTGTATTCGCTTTCATCATCGCTCGCTTCGGACAAAGCAGCGTCGATCGGCCAGATATCGTCCGCGACATTCTGCTCTGCTTTGGCTTTCACTTTACGCAACATGTCAAAAGCAGCGTTGCGCATTACCGTATACACCCAAGTAGTTGCAGCACCTTTCTCGCTATTGTAGAGATGCGCCTTTTTCCATACGTTAGTCATGGTGTCTTGTACCAGCTCGTTGGCGGAAGCTTCACTCCCCAGCTTGTTAATACCAAAACGTTTTATCTTGGGTGCGAAGAACTGAAACAGGCGCGTGAATGCCTGTTTGTCTCGATGAGATGCAACTAAAACTAGCCAGCTAGATAACTCTGGCGGCACTTTACTGTCTGGTACGATGACAGACTCCTTGGCTTTTTCGTTTTTTACTTTACCTAATTGCATAATAGACTAACCTTCATCCGGGTTTGAGCACATATACGGAGGAAAGTGATGGTTAGATCAAACAAAACGAAAAAAAGTTTGAGCTAGTCGTTACCAGTAATTATTTGATTTAAAAAAGGAACCAAAGCTGGGAAGCTGGATGGCGAAGTGAAGCGCACTTTCTTCTCGATCGGAAGCGGCATCACCTCCAATAAACGTGCACAAATCCATTGTGGATCTTCGAAATTAGTGTGCGGGTAGAGTTCTCTGATCGCGTCGTGTTCTCTAAAAAGCTGAACTAGAAAATTACTGAATACTGGCGGAAGCTGACAATCCAGAGTCGGCCAATGAGGAAGCGTCTCAAAGTCTGCTTTCAAAAGGCCCGTGTCATCTCTTCGAGTGTTGAAAAGTCTAACCAATGACTCACCTTCCACATCGATTTCGAGTAACTTGTCGTCTGATAGGTTGAAGTCGACGATTTTTACCTTAGTCCCCCAATCTTTAAGTGGACTGTTGTTGCGGTTATCGTGGCTAGCTATAACAAAACCGTCTCCTTGAGCAGCGTGCGCTACCATGGTCAGATATTTTTGCTCGAAAATTCTCAGGCGTTGTCGACCGCCGGGGAGAATAAAGAGTGGCAATGGGAATATTGCGTAGTCGGTTTTTGTTTCCATAGAAAGTGTGCCCCAAAAAATAAAAAAGTATCAAACACCAAACTTTCTGTGATTCGTGAAGATTGGTTGTGATAGCTATACGCTGCGCAATTTACTTTCGATCAAACTGCCACACGCTTCAGTTCATGAAGAGTTAAAGACAAATACGCTTTCTGTTAGAGCTGTCTAGAAAAACAACAATGGCACTCTCTATAGAGGGGAATTTTAAGTAGTATATGTAAGTCGGTTGATACCTATGCGTATCAAATGAAAAATTCGTTGAATGAGCTCAAATCATAGAAAACCCAAGGAATGGTCATGATTGTGATTTACGGAATCAAGGAACACATAAACCCAATCAAACAGCAGCTGTCGGACCTTTTACAGCTATGTTTAAATCGAGAGCTAGGCTTGCCAGATGACAAACGTGCCCACCGTTTTGTCCCGTTAGACAAAGAAGACTTCTTTTTTCCTCAAGGTCGTACCGAGGCTTACACTGTTATCGAGATCAACATGATGGAGGGGCGCACGGTCGAGACCAAAAAGCGCCTTATCAAAACGATCTTCAACGAAGCTGAGCGACAGTTGGGCTTATCACCGATTGATATCGAGATCACCATCAAGGAGCAGCCGTCACACTGCTGGGGCTTTCGCGGTATGACGGGTGATGAGGCTCAGGATTTAAAATACAAAATCAACGTTTGATGGTGCTCTTGTGAGAACGATAAATACTAAGCTTCTGGTTCTGCAACGCTTAGGTAACGATGCCAGTTTTCGCTCATGATTTGATAGTGCTCGACGCAAAACTCTTTGCGGTCTTTTAGATAGTCTTTTTCGACTTCATCAAGCAGGTTTTTGTGGCTGTCTGGATCGCTTCCGTACACCAAGCATAAAGTGGAGAAGTAGCGCTGTAGATCAAAGCTGTGTTCATCGATGTATTCGCCGAGGTCGTAATATTCAGGTCGATCTTCCGACTCATAAGCAAACAGGTCAGCGGCGCTGATCGCAGCATCAGCTCCGTGTTCAACGTAATCAATCAATAACAGGGTCGCGAAATTATCGGCCGCATCTTCTTCTTTTCCTAGAATTGCGATGTTCTGGTCAGCGATATAGGCGTGCGCCGCTTCGTGCAACAAGGTGTGAAGTACGGTGTCTACTGCGCCTGCTTCCGCTGTTTTGTCGTACTTCTCTTGATACTTGTTTTTCTCGAAATAGTTTACAGACTCAGAATAGAACTGATACGGCATGTGAATCGTATGCGTGCTGGGATCGTAAAGTGGGCCTTCTTCACCACCGTATTCGACCACAAGCGGAGAATTGAACGGGAAAAGCTGCTCAGAGAGGTCAACCAGAGTATCGTTTACGCCACTGCTTTCGATAGCCGTTTTTAGCTCAGATTCTAATGCGTTGGCTGGCGTTTGATATTTAATCGTTACGTTTTGAAGAGGCGTTGTTTCGGCTGACACATAAGTCGTGGCAAGTAATGCGCATGCGATAGCACTGCTAATCACAGTCTTCCCAATGTTTTGCATAGTGATGTCCTATTCTGGGGGCGTTTTAGTTGAGGATTTTGAGCCCGTTGATCGTTTGTCAGTGTAGGCTATATTTAGCTTCGTGTGTATTTCGCAGATAAATTTCGGTTCGTGTTAACCATTGTGCTATACTCCGCGCCCCAATCCGCATTGGCTTGCTTAATTTTAGGAAATTATTATGAGTGCTAAAAACGAACTTCAACAAATTAACAACCGTCTAGACAAGTGTCGCCACAAGTTAGCGGCTGCTAAGGCTCGTAATGATCGTCCAGTTGTTCGTCAATTTGAAGACGAAATCAAAAAGCTAACCAAGAAAATCGCACAGCTTAAACACAAGCAAAGCTACGATGTAAACAAAGAGCGTAAAGCACTGCTAGATATGCCTTTTAGCCGTGAAATTACTAAAGCTGAGCAAGCGGACATGGGTAAACTGAAAAAGTCTGTAAAGGGACTCGTAGTTGTTCACCCAATGACGAAGATCGGTAAAGAACTTCGTCTAGAGGTTATGACTGGTTACGCACCGAAAAAATTCTAATTACCACCACTGGTAATGAAAGAGGAGCTATCAATAGCTCCTTTTTGCTTTTTTAGGTTTCCAGAACGATAGTTAACGTTAAAAGTTTCCAAATGTCATAGTGAATTTTTCGAGGTGATTGCGGTCACAAAATACCCTAGACCTCGCTTAAATTGACCTAGCACTAACATCTTGGTTGTTTTTCACACTATTGTGGAGCGTTTTCTAAACTCACTATCTCACCATTTGCATAAACACAGGTAGAGCAGCACCAAAACTACAGATAAAACTAGACTCATTAGGGAAGATGAGGAACGTAAAAATATAGAGGTGATATGAATCATTTAATTTCAATAGGGCCACTAGAATCTTTCCTAATCGCGATTAGCGTTTTGTTTCTAGGCCATTTTGTAAACGCAAAGCTCCCGGTTCTCAAAAAGTACAATATCCCAGAACCTATTGTCGGCGGTTTAATCGTTGCGCTTGCAATCACAGGTCTTCATTTCAACGGCATTGATCTAGAGTTCTCTCTACCGTTGCAAAACACATTCATGCTGATGTTTTTCGCAACCGTTGGTCTAGCGGCGAACTATACCCAGTTGATGAAAGGGGGCGCAAAGGTGTTCTTGTTCCTTGCTGTCGCGTCGGTGTACATCATTATTCAGAATGGTGTTGGCGTAACCTTGGCGACGGGGTTGGGGCTAGATCCACTCATGGGCCTTATCGCAGGTTCGATTACTCTATCTGGCGGGCACGGTACGGGGGCGGCTTGGTCTCAAACCTTCGCTGATACTTATGGTATTGCTAATACGCTTGAAATCGCAATGGCATCGGCGACCTTTGGTTTGATCATCGGTGGTTTGATTGGTAGCCCAGTTGCGCAGAAGCTTATCGATAAAAACAGCTTAGAGTCTGAGTACGGTACAGGCACTCACACCCACGAGCGTTTTCCTGAACTTGTGACTTACAACGAGTATGAAGAAGACAAAGTAACAGCTAAGAAAGTGATTGAAGTTCTGTTTATCCTTCTTATCTGTATTACTGGTGCTAAGTACTTAGAGCAGTGGGTATCGACCTTTGAAATCAAATGGCTGATGATTCCAGACTTTGTGTATGCGCTGTTTATCGGTGTGTTCATTACCAACGTATTTGAAGTTACTAAGCTGCATAAAACAGACAGTGAAACGGTTGATATTCTGGGCACAGTGTCGCTTTCTCTGTTCTTAGCAATGGCATTGATGAGCCTAAAACTATGGAATATCTTTGACCTTGCAATCCCGTTCTTGGTGATCTTGAGTGTGCAAGCGGTCGTGCTGGGTTTGTTCTCGTACTTCGTAACATTCAAAGTGATGGGTTCAAACTATGATGCTGCGGTGATGTCGGGTGGCCACTGTGGCTTCGGCTTAGGTGCAACACCAACTGCGGTTATGAATATGGGCTCGCTGGTGAACCGATTTGGTCCATCGCCACAAGCCTTCATGGTGGTGCCGATTGTGGGTGCATTCTTCATCGACATCGTTAACCTGATCATCCTACAAGGCTACATCTCGTTTATCGGTTAATGTAATAATTGCAGTCACTGTTTCAGACAGGCCTTTAAAAGAAAAGCTCCACGTTACGCGTGGAGCTTTTTTTGTAGGTTTGAACTTGGAGTTAGTAACAACTTAGAGTTAGTAACAAAGTAAGGGATTGTTAAGTGCAGGGCTTACAGGCACTTACACTACAATATCGCCAGCCATGTTACCTTATAACTTCATTAGATTTGTAACTCGGAATCGCTCTTCTTGAGTTAGTTGTGGGGCTGTTCGGCTTGGGTTTGAACAGCCCATTTTTTTATCTTCTTATTGCTTGTGTTGCTAGCTAGAGCTAGGCGGTTTGTAGCTCGCGAAATAGGTTAAAGGAAGAAGATGAATCCTCACCAGTGACGACAAATCCCACCATTTTATCGCTTTCATCAAACGCTCGTGCAATGATGCCAGTTGGTTTGATGCTGGCCTCCCAACGCGCATCTGTTGCGAATTTTCCAGAAATTAGGACCGGGTATTTAGGTGTTTTTACCTTGGTCATCATGTGCGGCAGCGAGAGTTTGCTCGATTGACCGAGCAGTTGCTTAGCAAGCACATTGGCCGAGAGAATTGCTGGCTGTAAGTAAGCGCGTATTTGCCCACCAATCTCAGCACAATCGCCAATCGCATAGACATCTGCTGTGCTGGTCTGCATCTGTTCATCAACCAGAATACCCCGTTGAGTCTCGATACCCGCTTGCTGAGCCAACGCAATATTCGGTTTAAGCCCTGCAGCAACGATCACCTCATCAACTTCCAAGGATTGTTTCTGTTCATTGGCGGCCGATGTCGGAGACTCCAGCCACAATGTCTTGTTGGCTTCGTTATCCACTATCTCAGCTGCCTGCAAGTTGGTTTTAATTCGCACCCCTGCATCATTTAGAGCGTTTTCCAATTCTCTAGCAATGAACCTAGGCAGTAAGCTCGCCAGTAGTGATGGAGCAGGCTCCACAATAGTGACCTGTTTCCCTGATGATTGCAGATCGAGTGCGAGTTCGACTCCGATCAGTCCGCCACCGATGACCGCAACGCTATTGGCTGTCTGAAGCCTCTCGTGGCCTTGCGAGAACTCTTGCAAACTGTTCATGGTTAACAGCGAGGCTTTATGCTTTGCTAATGTTGGTGGCACAAAAGTATTCGCTCCGGTTGCCAGCACCAATTTAGAATAGCTATAGCGCTCGCCATGTTCAGTGATCAGCGTGTGCTCGTCAGTATCCACTGAGGTGACGCACGTATTGGTGATCATGGATACACGATACTTGTGCTCAAGCTGCTCTGCTGTATGTGTGACCAAATCACTTGGACACTGCTTTTCACTGAACACGTGCGACAGACTTGGTTTGTTGTACTCGACACCTTGGTCTGCAGTAATGACCGTGATTGGCAGTTCGATATCACTATTGCGTATCATCTTGATGGTTTGTAGGGCAGCGAAGCCACTGCCGATAATAATGATGGGGGCCATGTTATACCTCCACAAACACTTCTTTGCCCAAGTGGCACTCTGGACACAGGAAGCTATCGGGTACTTGCTCCCAAGGTGTGCCAGGAGCGACATCTTGGTTGGGCTCGCCCTGTTTAGGATCGTAAACCCATTCACAAACCGTGCAGCGCCAGCAAGTACAGTCGTCGGCATGGGGAAGGTGCTGCTCTGTTTGCTCACCTTGTTCAGTTTGCTCAGACATAGGAGTGTCAACTTGCTCAGATGTAGGAGCTTCAGTTTGCGTGTCCGATGCTTCTAATCGGGTTACTTGCTGCTCGGCTACTTTAGGCTGGTTGTACGATTCATCTTGGTTCCAGACCTCGGCCAGAGTCGCACCGTAATCAATACACTGACGCAGAGCATCGGTATCTGGCTTCCAATGGATGTGTTGTGATGGGCTTACCTCAAAGTTTGCCTCACGCAAGCGATGGTCAATGCGCTTAACCGCACCACCAGTCCAACCTGATGAGCCAAAGGCGGCGGCTTTTTTATCTGCAAAGCGCAGGCCGTGCATTTCTTCAAGCAAGGCTGCGATTTGCGGCATCATCACGTTATTCATCGTCGAAGAGCCAACGAGCACGCCCTTAGAGCGGAAGATATTGGCGAGAATATCGTTCTTATCATGCTTCGAAATGTTGAACACTTTAATCGCTGTATCAGGGCTGCCTTGACGAATACCCTTGGCGATAGCGTCGGCCATCATTCGAGTGTTGTTAGACATGGTGTCATAAACAATGGTGATGCGATCTTCTTTGTAGGCTTTCGACCACTCATAGTATTGCTCGACAATCTGCGTAGCGTTGTCGCGCCAAATACAACCATGTGAAGTGGCGATCACATCGATCGGCACACCAAGGCTAAATACTTCTTCAATTTTGGCTTTTACCAGAGGGGCGAACGGCGTCAAGATATTGGAGAAGTAGCGTAAGCACTGTTCGTGCAGCTCTACTTGATCGAGTTGGTCGTTGAATAGGCGCTCGTCGCAGTAGTGCTGTCCAAAAGCGTCATTACTGAATAGCACTTCATCACCTGTAAGGTAGGTTGCCATAGAGTCAGGCCAGTGCAGCATTTTCATTTCAACGAAGATAAGCTGTTTACCGTTACCAATGTCTAGGGTATCGCCCGTTTTCACGGTGCGGAAGTTCCAGTCAGGCTGGTGGTGGTGGCCTACGATCGAGTTAACGCCCGCTTCAGTACAATAAACAGGTGTGTTAGGAATTTTAGCTAACAGCGCTGCGAGTGCTCCAGAGTGATCTTCTTCGGCGTGCTGACAGATGATGTAGTCGATCTCATTAAGGTCGATCTCCATTTCTAGGTTTGCGAGGAATTGATCTGTAAACCTGTGGTCTACGGTATCAACCAGCACGGTCTTCTCTTCACGAATCAAGTACGAGTTGTAACTTGTCCCTTTATTCATGTGGTACTCTTTGCCGTGGAAATGCTCTGTTTCCCAGTCGTGAATACCAACCCAGTGGACATTTGATTTAACGTGAATTGTCATAACGATACTACCTTATATGAATGTTTCTAAGGTCTGTATTGCATCAGTTGTGCCATGTTTTTAACTTATTGATAGATATAAAATTATTGATTTTAATGGCTTTGTTTTGAGTCTGAATGACTCTGGGTGTTTTTGAGTCTAATTAAATGCTATATGTCTTTTAGACTTGGGGTGGCGATGCGATTTTTTCTTCATATAGCGTTAATGTATTTTGTCTTATTCTCTGTTTCCTCTCTTCCAAATACAAAAAAGGCCAGACGTGTGTCTGGCCAAATAAAGCAGTGCAGTGTGCGATTATTAATCGCGACTCTTAAAGACGGATTATAGAGTCTCTACAACTTGTTCTAGTGCTAGGCGTGCCTTTGGTAGGCCGTGGTTGTAGTCTTCGCCATCTTTGTGGTAACCGATAGCCAGTGCAACATCTACAACGTGACCTTCTAGCTCTTCAGCGAACTTCTCACCGATAAGTGCTGAATCCACACCTTCCATTGGAGTCGATGCAATACCTAGACGCGCTAACGTGTGTAGGATGTTACCTAGAGCAATGTAAACCTGAGCTTTAGTCCAGTTACCGTTGAAGCCTTCTTCGTCAGTATTCATGTCTGCGAATGCGTAAGCACCCATGAACATGTCGTACATGTCTGCAGGTAGGTGGCCAGAACTTACTTCAGCATCTACACGCTTAGCAAATTTCTCTTTTGTGAATTTAGGGTCGTGAGCAAATAGAATTGTGTGAGACGCTTCTTTCGCATGCGGTTGGTTAAACTGGTGCATGTTCTCAAACGTGTCGTGGAAGCGTTGTTTTGCTTCGTCACTCTCAATGATGATGAATTTCCAAGGCTGAGAGTTAATGGAAGACGCAGATAGACGCAGTGCTTCTTTGATGATTTCCATATCTTCCGCAGAGATGCGTTTGTCAGCATCGTATTTTTTAGCAGTGTAGCGAGTGTTCAAATCTTTGATGATTGGATGAGTCATGTTGGCTCCTAGTATCTATATGAATAAATGTTTTAGGGTTTAATGTTCAGTAACGTCAACAATAAACGGACAACCTAACTGGTCATCGAACATGCCCCAATGATCGAGAATCTGCGGTAGCTCAAATCGATGGGTGTAAGATAAAGGAACTCTCGAAGGAGAAAAATAGCGAAGATCTCAAATGACTATGGACTTAAATATCCATAATCATGTGAGCTATGTTGTATTATGCGTGCCACAGAGAGTCGAAAGCGACTTAATAGGCCTTAATGCCGAATTGTCGTAAAAGAGGAGGGAGCACACTGTCGAGGTTAGGAATATCTTCTGGGTAGATTTCTATTAGATCGAAGCCGTGCTCTTTATAGACTTTCTGTGTCGTTTCTTTTTGCGTGTTGTCTATGGCGCCTTTGTCACTACCCCAAAACTGGATATAGACCTTGCCCGAGGGTAAATAGAAATCACTGACGATTTCGGTTGCGATAGGTAGCGGGCGCTCATAAGCATGGACGACACCAGCCATATAAAGCCAGTTATCGATGATAAGTTCACCCTTTGAACGAACATAGTGCCCATCCAAGGTGCGATGCTTGGCTTCAAATTTTTGTCTAAAGCTAGAGAAAGAGACATCGGTTGAATGGCTTTCAGCATCTTTACCGAGAAACTCAACCACAGACTGTTTCAAGCGTTTGTTCTTCGCCACAATATCGTGCCAAACCACAAAGGCGTTATTGGTGGCCTTGTCCTCTCTCTGTTCTCCGCCAACCTTTAGTCCGGTATTGGTAATGTGCCATCCATCGTCTTCACGGCGAATCCAGCCCAACTCATTGAGGAGTAGATTAATCTTTTTGGCACTTAACTGGAGGGACTGGCCCAGCTGCGTCGCTGTTAGGGTAGTTCCTGCTGTAGAAGCGGTATCGATCAATAGGTTTTGTGGCCAAACGATAAATTGCCCAAACTTTGTGTGATCGACATATTCGCCCCCAAACGCTTCACCACGTTCGGTCAATACCCATTTATCTCCACCACGCACAATATAACCAGCACTCTTTAATTGGCTAAAAAGAGTTTTAGGTTCTAGGTCTTTCAGCTTGGCAAGCGCTGATGTTGATAGCTTATCTGATGTCATAAAGGGCACTCTTGTGAACCGTCGGAATCTGAAGTGTTTAGCAATCCTCTTTATATCATTAATTGTAAAGAAGGAGAGTAGGAGTTCTGGCGAACTGTGGCACTAAACTTCAATTAGCGTTCAAAGCTACCCATACGTCAATTGTGTAATTAAATTACATAAACAGCAGTTTAACTCACTTTGATGCATATAAAATGAACTTGGTATGCTGTGTTTTTAATCTCTGATCTATGCTTAATTGAGCTCTCTTAACTGAAGTGTGATCTTGATCGCTATTTATTTTTTATTGCTCGAGAATAAAGTGTGATCTATATCTCATGTTATTGATATTTATTCTCATTAATTTGGTGGTGTAATTTAGATTCAGCCTATTTTTGTGATCAAAGTCATCAGCGTTAACTCCTTGTTGTATTTTGAGTGTGATCTGAATCACCAAATTGGCGTCGACGTGCGTTTTAAAAATCTTGTGTTAGATTTTACTCAACTTTTGAGCACACACTTTCGGTCATTTGACCAACCAATACACTACGGGGTTCTACCTATGTTATCACCAGAAGCTAAGATCAAGGTTCAAAACTTTGGTCGATTCTTATCCAATATGGTAATGCCAAACATCGGCGCATTCATTGCGTGGGGTTTCATTACTGCACTATTCATTCCAACTGGTTGGCTCCCTAACGAAACGTTAGCGTCTATGGTTGGCCCGATGATCACTTACTTGCTGCCTCTACTTATCGGTTACACCGGTGGTAAAATGGTTGGCGGCGACCGTGGTGCGGTAGTAGGTGCTATCACAACAATGGGTGTTATCGTAGGTACGGACATTCCAATGTTCATGGGTGCGATGATTGTTGGTCCTCTTGGTGGTATCGCAATTAAGAAATTCGATGAAGCTGTTCACGGTAAAGTGAAAAGCGGCTTCGAAATGCTAGTGAACAACTTCTCTGCCGGTATCATCGGTATGATCTGTGCGATTATCGCTTTCCTAGCAATTGGTCCTGCAGTAAAAGTTCTTTCTGGCGGTCTAGCTGCTGGTGTTAACGCAATGGTTGAAGCTGGTGCACTTCCTCTAGCATCTATCTTCGTTGAGCCTGCGAAAATCCTATTCCTAAACAACGCAATCAACCACGGTATCTTCTCTCCGCTAGGTATTCAGCAGTCTGAAGAGCTTGGTCGTTCAATCTTCTTCCTAATCGAAGCGAACCCAGGTCCAGGTCTAGGTCTACTACTAGCTTACATGGTGTTTGGTAAAGGTAGCGCGAAGCAGTCTGCTGCGGGTGCATCTATCATCCACTTCCTAGGTGGTATCCACGAAATTTACTTCCCATACGTTCTAATGAACCCACGTCTAATCCTAGCGGTAATTGCAGGTGGTATGGCTGGTGTGTTCACTAACGTAATGTTCAGCTCGGGCCTAATCTCTCCAGCGTCTCCGGGTTCTATCTTTGCAATCCTACTGATGACACCAAAAGGTTCTTACATCGGTGTGATTCTATCGGTTATCGCAGCAACAGCAGTATCGTTCCTAGTTGCGTCAATTCTTCTAAAAACATCAGCACAAGATGACGACGAAGATTCACTAGAGAAAGCATCAGCACAAATGAAAGACATGAAAGCGTCTTCTAAAGGTGCAACAACAGGTGCAGACATCAACCTAGCAGACGTGAAAGCAGTATACGTAGCATGTGATGCGGGTATGGGTTCAAGTGCAATGGGTGCAGGTCTACTTCGTAAGAAAGTAGATGCAGCGGGCCTAGATATCACAGTAACCAACTACGCGATTAACAACCTGCCAGCTGATTCACAAATTGTAATTACGCACAAAGATCTAACGGACCGTGCACGTAAAACAATTCCAGGTGCAATGCACATGTCTCTAAGCAACTTCCTAGACGGTGCGGTTTACGACAACTTGGTAGCAGAGCTTGTTGAGGCACAAAGCGGTGACGCAAAAGCAGCACCTGCGGCAGCGCCAGCACAAGAAGAGTCAAAAGAAGAGGGTCTAGCACTAACTAGCGATGCAGTATTCCTTGGTCTTAAAGCGACAGACAAAAACCAAGCAATCAAGTTTGCCGGTGAGCAACTAGTAAAACTTGGCAACGTAGCACCTGAATATGTCGATGGCATGTTCGCTCGTGAGGAACTGGTTTCAACTTACCTAGGTGAGTCTATCGCAGTACCGCACGGCACGATTGAAGCAAAACAGCACGTACAAAAGACCGGCATCGTATTCTGTCAGTACCCTGAAGGTATTCAGTGGGGTGAAGACGAAGATGATATCGCGAAGATGGTAATCGGTATCGCGGCTCAAGGTGATGAGCACAACATGGTACTGATGGCTATCACGAATTCACTTGATGACGAAGAAGCAGTGGAACGCTTGCAGAACACCAACAACCCAGAGGATGTTCTGAAGATTCTAAACGGACAATAAGAAGCTTTAAGTCAAGCTCCTGAGTGAACCGAGGCCAGTCCCCCCTGGCCTCATTTTCCCAGTCTAGATAGCTCACGGTTTAGAAGTATGTTGTTGAACCGTCATCTATACAGATTACATAGTTAAAAGGTCTAAAAATTATGAAAGCGTTACATTTCGGTGCTGGTAATATCGGTCGTGGTTTCATTGGTAAGTTGCTTGCTGACGCAGGTCTTGAAGTCACGTTTGCAGACGTTAATGAGACTGTGGTTAATGCGCTAATCGAGCGTAAAGAGTACCCAGTTAAGATTGTTGGCGAAGAGTGTGTTGTGGAAGTAGTTAAGAACGTAACAGCAGTAAACTCAGCGACAGGCGCAGTGGTTGACTGTATCGCTGAGTCAGACCTAATCACAACGGCTGTTGGCCCTACTGTATTAAAGATCATCTCTAAGTCGATCGCACAGGGTATTGAGAAGCGTGCAGCTGCAGGTAACACTGCACCAATGAACATCATCGCGGCTGAGAACATGGTTCGTGGTACTAGCCAACTTAAGGCTGCAGTTCTTGAGCACCTATCTGATGAGATGAAGGCGTTCACTGAAGAGAACATCGGTTTCGTTGATTCAGCGGTAGACCGTATCGTACCGCCAGCAGAAGCAGGTGAAACAGATCCTCTAGCGGTAACTGTTGAAACGTTCAGCGAGTGGATCGTAGACGAGACTCAATTCAAAGGTGAGATTCCAAGCATCCCTGGTATGGAGTGCACGGACAATCTAATGGCGTTTGTTGAGCGTAAGCTATTCACGCTAAACACGGGTCACCTTGTTACGGCTTACCTTGGTGTACTTGCTGGTCTTGAGACAATTAAAGACTCTATCGAAAACGATGAGATCCGTGCGCAAGTAACAGCAACGATGGAAGAGAGCGGTGCGGTTCTAATCAAACGCTACGGCTTTGATCCAGAAGCTCACGCAGCTTACATCCAGAAGATTCTAGGTCGTTTTGCAAACCCATACCTTCGTGATGAAGTGGACCGTGTTGGCCGTCAACCAATCCGTAAACTGAGCCCACAAGATCGTCTAGTCAAACCACTGAACGGTACGCTAGAATACGGCTTACCAAATGAGAATTTGATTAAAGCGATTGCTGCGGCATTCCATTACAAGAACGAAGATGACCCTCAAGCGGTTGAACTTCAAGCAATGTTCGCAGAAAAAGGTTTTGCTGAGACATTAGCACATTATTCTGAGCTGAATATCGACTCAGAAGTTGTTAAACTAGCGGAACAAGCTTACCAAGCATTGAAATGATAAATCATCAAAGTGCCACTCCTGTGGCACTTTCTTATTACAGAGCCGTTATGCCGATACATCCTAGCCATGAAACAGAACTCCTAGAAGCACTAGCAGAGGCGACTACTGCCAATGCTTGTTTTATGGCGGCTTACGATGCTCTGGATGATACGGTCGATGCGGTTCTAAAAGGCATTTTCCAGAAAGATGACACAGCAGTGAAGTTTGTTGTCGAGCCTCTTCTTAATAGCGGAGGCCCGCTAGGCGAAATCATGGTTCGCGCGAAACTGCTGCTGGGTTTGGGTGTAATCAGCAAAGAAGTCTATGATGATCTGGAGATTTTTGTCACTTTGAAAGAGTGGGCGAAAATTCAAGGTGATGAGGTTTCCTTCACTGACCCTAATGTTCTGTTTGAGTTGAATAAAACCCATGCCATTCAAAAGATCATGCCGATTGAATACGATGCTGAAATGGTTGAGTCGATGTCGGGTCCGATGCTCGATATGTTCATGGGTCGCCATAATCAAAAAGTTCAGTCGACTATTGTTTTGGCGATTACGGATCTCATTAACACTCTTTGCCGCGATAACGCATTGATTGTTTAGTCACATTCTGCATTTCAGCTGTCTATTTTCTGTGTTTTAACTAACTTCCTTCTTAGTTTCAACTACCTAATTGCACTGCTTTCCCTTTCTTTAAGTATTAGCCTTTGAGTGTAGTCAGCTCGGCTTAGATCAACCTTCCCCTATGGGTTGCCAGCTTGAGTTAGGGAAAGCTCGCTTTCTTCATTATCTCTCTGTTTTAGAACTTCTTTTCCTTTTGACTACCGTATTCGACGTTCGCAAATTTGTTCCCCGCTATTGTCATGAAGGCCAGTATTTGAGTTATCGATAGGCGTTACTTAGTGAAATAGCAGGCACAAAAAAAGCCACCGAAGTGGCTTTTTATTTCAACAAGACCTCAGATTATAGGTCTTGGATGTTCTCAGCTTCTAGCTCTTGGAAGTAGCGTAGAGTCTTAACTTTTAGCTCTTGTTGAGCTGGCTCATCAGCAACGATGATAGCTTTACGGTGCATTTGTAGCGCTGTAACAGTCCACATGTGGTTTACAGAACCTTCGATAGCAACTTGTAGAGCTTGTGCTTTGTTGTGACCCATAGTCAGGATCATTACTTCTTCAGCGTCTAGTAGAGTCGCAACACCGATAGTTAGTGCGTATTTTGGCACTTGGTTGATGTCGTTGTCGAAGAAGCGAGAGTTCGCGATGCGAGTCTCTTCAGTTAGCGTCTTGATACGAGTACGAGAAGCTAGAGAAGAACCTGGTTCGTTGAATGCGATGTGACCGTCGATGCCGATGCCGCCCATGAACAGGTTGATTTTACCGTAAGAACGGATTTTTTCTTCGTAAGCTGCACAGTGAGCGTCGATGTCTTCTGCTTGGCCGTCTAGTAGGTTGATGTTCTCTTCTTGAATATCAACGTGGTTGAAGAAGTTTGTGTACATGAAAGTACGGTAAGACTCAGGGTGGTTAGGATCGATACCTACGTACTCATCCATGTTGAAAGTAACAACGTTTTTAAAGCTAACTTCACCCGCGTTGTATAGCGCGATTAGCTCTTTGTAAGTCGTTAGTGGTGTGCCACCAGTAGGTAGACCAAGAACGAATGGACGATCAGCTGTTGGGTTGAATGCTTTGATTGCGTCAACGATATGACGAGCTGCCCATTTACCTACTTGTGCCGCGTTGTTTAAAGGAATAAGTCTCATTTTTGTAGCCCCTAAGATAAATAATTTATAGTGTGCTGAAACATTAATTCGCATTATAAAATAAGTGATCTGTTTCTGCCATTGTTTTAGGTCAAATTTTTAGTTTTTTAATGATATCTGTGACAGTAAGTCTCAAAATTGCACAATATGTATAGGGATATTTATCTTCGTTAAACAAGCTTCATCTGCTTGTCATAAAAGGAATTTTTGATGGGCTGTGAGCTGTGAATTAGTGTATGGCTGGAGATATGAAAACGGTAAATTTTTTTGGATTGAAAATGGCGTAAATGGGTAGTGGAGCTTGAATGGAAAGCGTCGATGTGCAAAAGCCTGACAGCGAGCTTAATAACGCTATCATTATGAAATTTATAAAAATATTGTAAAGGTAGCCTTATTCGCTACACTTGTAGAAGGTGTGTTAGGAAGTAAGCTCAAGGCGCAAAAACACCTTGAGCTCAGAAGATTAATCTTCCAACACTAACTCGCTGTCGTACTCTTCTCTTGGCACTTCGCCACGTTTGCAGCCATTAAGAGTGTGGAAGCGACGACGCCCGCGAGCAAGCTGGATGTATTTCAACCAAACACGCTCTAACTTAGACTTCGCCTTGTGAGGGTGCGATAACACTTTCACAAAGTGTTTTTCTTCAGCATTGATCGGTGCAAGTTCACCGGATTCAAGTGCTAGCATGGTATCACCAAACAAGGTTAGGATTTCTTCTTCGACAAGAGTAAAATCACCTGACTTAGCAAACCCTCTTGGGAATTTATTGGTGTCATAAAAACGTTTTTTTCCGTGTCGGAATTCGGTCTCAGACATAACAGCCTCAGTAATGTGGTTGGATTGAAATTAGTGTTTTTGTTGCTCACGCGAAAATATTGTTAAAAGGCAAAAATGGAAAACAAAACGTTTTTGCCCTTACGATAAACAATCCTAGATCTGCTAGTTAGCAGATTTATTACAGAGATGTATTTGATGGATGTGAAAGTATTTAGAACCTTTCTAGAGGTTGCAAGGGTGCGCCATTTCGGTCGTGCCGCTGAAAACTTGTATTTAACTCAAGCGGCCGTGAGTGCCCGTATCAAGCAGCTTGAAGGCTATTTTGATACTCAGCTTTTTATACGCGATCGCAACAATATTAAGCTGACCTCCTCTGGCGAGCGTTTAATTGGTTATGCAGAAGTGATGGTCTCAACCCTTCAACAGGCTAAGTTTGAGCTCTCGTTGGAAAGTGGTAAGGCGCTGCAATTAACCTTGGGCGGTACACCAAATATCTGGGATGCGTATTTACAGAACTGTTTGAGTGTAGTGACAGACTCTTTTGGTGGTTACGGCTTCATGGCTGAAGTAATGGGTCGTGAACAACTTAACCGCAATCTGCTAGAGCGCACGCTGGATATGGCTTTCGCTTTTGATCAGATTAAAGCTGAGGAGCTGAACTGCAAAAAGGTCGCGGATTTGGTTCTAGTCTTGGTGTCGACCGAGCCCGATGATCTTGAGAGCGTATTCCAAAACAAATATGTGTATGTTGATTGGGGCACTCGTTTTGGTTCAGAGCATGCTGAGCGTCATCCAAAAGTTCCCGCTCCTTACTTGCGCACGTCAACAGCGCGTATTGCTTTAGATTTTATTCTCGAAAAAGGCGGCAGTGCTTATTTGCCAGTATCTTTGGTTGAGCCGTTCATTGAATCAGGGCTGCTACATAAAGTGAAAGGTGTAGAAGACTGGTATCGTCCTATTTACTTGAGCTACCGCAAATCGAGCTCCTCTGTGGATGCAATCATGCAGGTGGAAGAGTTGGTGAAAGAGATTGATCCATCGACAGCTTACACATTGCAGCAAGCAGCAGACACTACACCTGAGTAACCATTGTTGATTGGTGAAAGCGAACACCACGCTACATATGAAGAAATAATGGCTCCCGATTGGGAGCCATTATAGTTTTAAGCCAGCGAAGGCGAGTGACACATGTGAGATGTCATAAATTCATTAAGTTCTCAATGGACTCTTCTAACGAGTGAGACATGTAAGAGTGGATTTGATGACCGTCAGTGGCGTCGATCTCAATCATTGAGATGCCGCTCTGGGAAGTATCTTCGAGAAAGCCAAGAGACTGTTCGACAGACTGACAGGTGAGAACTTGCTTGTTCTTGAGAACAATGCGACAGGTGTGCAGATCCATAGCCAATTATTCCTTTTTATTCAGCCAGCCTCGGCATCTTAAGCGCCAAGTGACAGCTGTGACGTTGCGAGAGAAACCTTTCTTTCCTTTTAAGGGTAGTTGAACTATGTGAAAAGCAAATTAAAAAATTCAATTTATTGCATATTCAGTTCCGGAAATGGCTAGCGTTCGCTCCGCTTGGCGGTACACTTTAATTCATCACTTGACGTTATAGGTTTAAAGGTAGGTATATGGAAGGCAAGATTCATCAATACAGCGATCTCAGCAGTGCTCAGTGTCAACAAGCGCGCTTAGCTAGAGACGCTCGTTTTGATGGTCTGTTTTTTATTGCGGTGAAAACAACGGGTATATTCTGTCGCCCTATCTGCCCAGCTTCACCACCGAAAGAGCAAAACGTTGAGTATTTCTCGAACCAAGCACAAGCATTGCAAGCGGGTTATCGCCCTTGTTTACGTTGCCGTCCCGATAGTGCCCCTTTTTCACCAGCATGGAAGGGCGTTGAGACCACTTTTCTGCGAGCGCAAAAGCTGATTGAAGAGGGCGGTTTAGCAGAGGGGAGCAGTGCGGCACTTTGTGCTCGCTTGGGTATCTCCGATCGCTATCTACGTAGCTTGTTTAGTAAGTACATGGGCGTGTCGCCTAAGCAGTATGCGATCTATAACCAGCTTATGTTCGCGAAGCAGCTACTTCACAACAGTCAAATGAGCATTACTGATATCGGGTTTGCTTGCGGGTTTAATAGCACGCGCCGTTTCAATGATGCCTTTGTTAAGGTTATGAAGTTGTCGCCATCGCAGATCCGAAAGTCTGGATCTGACAATGCGACGACCAACACTGTGCGCTTGCCTATTAAGGGCTCGATTAATTGGTCTCATATGCTGAACTTTTATCGCAAACGTATGATTGAGGGTGTTGAAGAAGTTGGTGAAAATTATTATCAACGCACAGTGACCATCAATGGAGCCACTGGTTGGTTTCGTATTCACTGCGTTAAAAATAGTAAGCAAACAGGCAGTGTGTTGGAAGTGGAGTTTGAGCTTAGCCAGATGAATCAGCTGCGCAATCTGATCCGCCAGATCCGTCGTATGTTTGATCTCGATGTCGACATTAATCGCGTTGAAGCGCACCTAGATAATGTAGATTCTACTCTAATTAAAGAACCCGGCATTCGCATTCCAGGTGTATGGTCGCCTTGGGAAGCGGGTGTGCGTGCGATTTTAGGTCAGCAGGTTTCGGTTAAAGCCGCTATCGGTCAGTTGAATTTATTGGCTACGCAGCTATCACCGAAAGAAGGAACTCTCTACTTTCCAACCCCTGAACAAGTGTCGCAGGCTGACATCAGTTTTCTAAGAGTGCCGCAGAGCCGCAAGGACACCTTGCACCGATTTGCGGCTTATATGGTTGAAAACCAGCATCAACACCCAAGTAAATGGCTTGATCTGAAAGGGATTGGACCGTGGACTGTGCAATATGCATTGTTGAGAGGGTTGAGCGAACCGGATCACCTGCTCACTGGCGATTTGATCGTGAAGAAATTTATTGATCAACACGCTAATATCACAGCGAACAAAGTCTCACCATGGGGCAGCTATGCGACATTCCATTGCTGGAGCCATTTCTAAACATTGCGGTTTAGTACTGAGACGAGGATAAATGACAATGATTAAACGATTTACTTACTACACTAGTCCGCTGGGGATTGTGACGATACAAGGCTGCGATGATGGGTTATTGGGTGTTTGGTTTGAAACTCATACCACTAAGCCAGAAGAGCTTGGCTTACAAGATGATGCGTTCCCGCTGTTTACAGAAACTAAACGCCAACTCGATGACTATTTTTCTGGAAAACTGAACCATTTCTCAATACCTGTCGCGGCTGAGGGGACGCCATTTCAGCAGTCGGTTTGGCAAGCGTTAATGCGTATTCCTTTTGGTGAAACATGGAGTTACCAGCAGCTTGCTGATGAGATTGGTAATCCAAAAGCGGTTAGAGCTGTGGGTTTGGCTAACGGAAAAAATCCGGTTTCCATCATAGTACCGTGTCATCGTGTGATCGGTAAAAACGGCAAACTAACAGGCTATGCTGGTGGTGTTGAGAGAAAGTCAGCGCTGCTGAAATTAGAAGGTAATCTATCAATAAGTTGAATAAATGCTCTTATTGTTTTCTGGTGTTTCTATAATTCCGTGCTTATCATTTACAAATTACGGAAGAAATATAAAAGCAGAAAACCTCTATGAACCGACAAATGATTACGGCGATTGGGTGTAGCAGCGTTTTATTGACTGGGTGTTTGAGCGAAACAACGAAACCATTTGAGGTCCCTCAATTGGTCCTTTTCAGCGGTATGTACGAAAACCCAGAGAACGAGAGCTATTTGATCTTTGAATCGGGTAAAGTGCGCTACCAAACCATGGATACTAGCGTCACACGCGACTACAGCGTAGATGACGACTTGATAAGCATCGAACTGAACTCAGCGAGCAGCAAAACGGGCCCTGGCTTGGTGATGCGTATTCACAATGATGGAAAAAAACTGACTTGTAACGGTTGTCCAGGCATGCAGCTGAGCAACGTTTGGACACGCGTTCCTGAGTCAAAACAATAATCCGCCGAGTAGCCATTGAACTCACTCGGCGGTCATTTCTATTTCACGCGCTTTACTCCATTTTGGCCCTGCCAATAACAGATCACTTTGGGTGTCAAAATAGGCTTGAGTTCATCGCGAGATGTACGGCAATACTCAGTGCATAACCAATTGCGATAACAGGCATCCACTTAAGATGACCAAAGAAGGTGTACTTGCCGTGTGCTGCGCCCATCAACGCCACACCTGCGGCGCTACCAATTGAAAGCAAGCTCCCTCCAACCCCTGCCGTTAATGTAATGAGAAGCCAGTTACCGATCGACATGCTCGGCTCCATAGAGAGCACTGCAAACATCACCGGAATGTTATCGACAATCGCAGACAGCACTCCCACCATAATATTGGCCCAAATTGGGTTCCATTGGCTGTACATGACGCCAGACGCTAATTCTAAGTATCCGAGTAGGCTCAGGCCGCCAACACACATTACAACGCCATAGAAGAATAGCAGGGTGTCCCACTCGGCGTGTGAAACACGTCGGAATACATCAAAGGGGACCACTGAACCTAAACGCTTGAGTGCCGCTTCGTCGTGGTTAGCAATCGCAATTGCTTTCTTCTTGGCTAACGATTTAGGTAGGGTTTTGCGTAGGAAAAAGCCAAAGAACTGTAGGTATGCTAATCCCATCATCATGCCGATCACTGGTGGGAAGTGAATCACAGCGTGGAAAGCCACTGCGGTCGCTATGGTCATGATGAATAGGAATACAATTCGTTTGGCACCGCGTTTAAGCTCCACGTGCTGGTGAACGGTGTCTGGCTGTGTGGTCGGAACAAAGTAAGACATGATCAACGCTGGCGCGAGATAGTTGACCGCCGACGGAATGAACAGCGGCATAAACTCGGAGAAGCTCACGTAGCCCGCTTGCCAAACCATGAGTGTCGTAATGTCACCAAATGGGCTAAATGCGCCGCCCGCATTAGCTGCAATGACGATATTAACGCAGGCGAGGTTAACAAACTTCGGATTCGAACCTGCGACTTTAAGCACCACGGCACACATCAGTAACGCCGTGGTTAGGTTGTCGGCAATCGGAGAGATGAAGAACGACAGAATGCCCGTAAGCCAAAACAGTGAACGGTAGTTGAACCCTTTACCCACCATCCAAGCCTGCAGCGCATCAAATAGGCGACGCTCTTCCATGGCGCTGATATAAGTCATGGCCACCAATAAGAACAGTAGTAATTCGGCATATTCCAACAGGTTGTGCTCTAGTGCTTGCTGAGCCACTTCGATTTGTTGGTAATTTTGATAGGTTAAGCCAATCGCAATCCAGATAAGACCAGCCGCGAGCAGGACCGGTTTAGACTTTCTCAATTGAAGGTATTCTTCCATCATTACAAATACATAAGCGATGGCGAAGATGGCAAGACACAGATAGCCGATGGAAGATTGCGTGAGGTTGAGCGAATGAGCCGCGCCTACCTCACTGGCAAAAGATAAAGAGGGAAGAATCGCCAAGAAAAAGGCGAAAATCTTTGTGCCTGCCATAATTTACGCTCCATGTAATTAGCTGAATCAGTACGCGTAAAAGCGTAGACCCAATTATTCGAGCGTAGTGTGATAGAACTCTTACTAATTCAATTGGTTAATGTTTGAAGTCATAAAAAGAAAAAGCTCTATCAACGATGGTTGATAGAGCTTGATCTTAATCGCCCTAAGCAGCGCTACATTCAAAGATAACGGCTTGGTCGACGGCACACACTTCTACTGGCCAGCCGTAAGACTGGTATTCTAGTGCAAGTTTGTCAGCAACAACGCGTGAAACGGTCGCACTGATCCACATGCCTTTGCCCATTACTTGGTACTTTAATGTTCTCATTTCCATAACAACCACTGCTCTCTTTCCTTCCGATTGGCTGATCGCAGTCTATAGCAGCTATCAAGGCCGAAATTTCGCATTCAGCTCAGATCTTTTCTATTAAAGCTCAGGTTTTGCTGTGCCTGATTTACCTAATTATCAGTATGAAATACTGTTGATTTTTGAACTAATATCACTAACTAAGTGACTGTATTTAATAACAAAGATAAATAGGGTGAAAATAAGCGTAAGAGATCTCTCACATCACTTTCAGAGATAATTAGAATGGGATGTTATATATTTTGAGGGATTGATATTTTTAGTGGGTGAATGTTGAGTTTTTGCGTTTTTACAAGGATTGGTTTTGTACTCTAAATATTAAATTATTAATGGTTCTAATGTCTATATTTAAAGCTTAATCACAGTTCCAAATGTTGCCTGGTTTGTGATTGGTAATATTATCGACTAATTGATTTTGGTCATTAATCTCTACTGCATAAGTTTGCACTATCTATACGTGTTCTGTTCCACATAAAACAAGATGTATAGAGGCGATTATGACTAATCCTGTTCAAACCGATCGCAAAGTGACGATTGGTTGTTATATAGCTCTCGCATTCGCGATAGTGTTCTTTTCCGGGCTGCTTAAATCTAACGAGTGGTATGGTGTTTTTGATTTTACTACTCTAAACGGTTCATTCGGCAAGGTCGCTTATGATGTTAGCGAGACGGCTGATGGCGTTCAAGCCGCGACGGCTTCCTTGCGAGGTAAAGGCGGTAGCGGCGCGCGTGATGGCTTCATTTTTGCGTTAACTTTGATTCCTACCGTGATGTTCGCGCTAGGGATGATCAATGTTCTGGAACATTACGGCGCGTTAGATGCTGCACGTAAACTGTTAACGCCTTTGTTGCGTCCATTGATGGGCATTCCGGGTAACTCAGGCTTGGCGCTCATCGCGTCTTTACAAAGTACCGATGCCGGGGCGGCTATGACAAGGCAGCTCAAAGACGAAGGGCATCTGACCAAGCGTGAAACTGATGTCTTTACCATGTTCCAATTCACGGCGGGAGCTGCCATTGTGAACTTCTTCTCCTCTGGCGCCGTGCTCTTTACCCTAACCACTATCGATGGCTCACTTGCGGTCTCATCTTCTATCGGTCTTGCCGTTGCGGTGATGTTTGTCTTCAAGTTTGTCGGTGCCAACCTATTCCGTATTTATCTGAACATCACAGAAGGTAAAGAAGATAAATCGGACTCAAGTAAAAAACAGAATATGACTGAGGAGGCAGCGTAATGAGCGAAGTAAAAGCAAAGAAACCTATGGTGACGGATATTTTCGTTGAAGGCGCTAAAAAAGGCTGGGTGATCGCGACCACTTCGACGTTACCAAACGTGTTAATGGCGTTTGTAATTATCAAAGCGTTGCAAATCACTGGTGCACTCGATCTGATGGGCAGTGTGTTCGCCCCTATCATGGCTGTGTTCGGCCTGCCGGGTGAAGCCGCTGCAGTACTCATCGGAGCTTGGATGTCGATGGGTGGCGCTGTAGGCGTTGTGATTACCCTATTTGACCAAGGCATCTTAAATGGTACCCATATCGCGATCTTAGCCCCTGCGATCTACCTAATGGGCTCTCAGGTGCAGTACATGGGACGTATCATGGGTCCTATCGGTACTGAAGGGCGTTACATTCCAGTGATGATTGCTATCTCGGTGCTGAATGCGTTTGGTGCGATGTTAGTGATGAATGTGCTTTTATAGCCACTTCATTGTTAGAGGCTGAAAGAGATTATCGACGGTTGAACACGATAAATAACGAAGTGCGACAGTGGCGATGTTGCTTTGGTTTCTAAGATTCTGGTTTCTAAGATATTGCTCTGGTCTCTAAAAAGATAAACCCCGCTTGGCTTTCACCAAACGGGGTCTGTTCTTTTTCGTAGCCGTCCTGCTACCAACGTTGTTTCTTATTTATATTTAAATAAGGTAACGTATGCTCCCTGCATCGTTCCTTGACTTGGTTAACTCCATTAACCTATCCAATTCATCGCCTTCCTAGCGGTGTCCTTGACCTTATCATCCTGATAAGCAACTCTTCCTAGAGTACAACTTCCTTGCTGATAACCCTTCCTGTGTTATCAAATCTTCTTCCTGAAGATACCTAATCCGTTAGGCTTTTTCCTGTTCCTGCCAACTCCCTGTCGACAACTTAATTAAACACCCTAGTGACTTCACTCGCAATGGAGGAAATTTATAATTTAGCTCAATAAATAGAAAGAATTGTGCGCTGATCATTAGAAAACAATAAGTTGAGTTTGTTTTTTGAGTATATTCTGCGAAGCTTATTTGAGATCTCTCACAGCAGTTGTGAGAGATCTCTTACAAACTGACGAGCAAGCTTGATACCTCTCTAAGTTGCTCATTATCTATTGTTATCGCTTAGAAAAAGGAAACACCATGGTTACAGCGTTATACGCCTCTTTACTCGCCCTTATTATGCTTTGGTTAGCCATTGAAGTGATCAAGCAGAGAAGAAAGAATCAGGTCGCCCATGCAGATGGTGGTGTTGAATCGCTGCAAATCGCTCGCTCTGCGCAGAGTAACGCGATGGACTATATCCCGATAACTGTGACTCTACTGGCATTGTTAGAGTTCAATGGTGCCAATGTGTGGTTGATTCATATTATCGGCATCGCTTTTATCGCCGGTCGTATTATTCACGGTAAAAGTATTCTGGCGCGTAGTCTAAAAGGCAGAAAGCGAGGCATGTATTTAACCTTTGGCAGCATGGTGTCTCTGGTTGTCCTAAACTTGATTTATCTTCCATTTGATAAACTTATGTAAGGATTGCCATGGCGTTACGCCTACCTCCACCATGGATGATTGTTTTAACTGGCTTGGTGCTCAATATTCTGGCCATTGTGGTGTCGAGTCTAGTACTCGACAAAATGGTGGTTGAGCAGGCCCAATATCGTGAGCGTCAGCAGGGTAACATCTACTCTATTCAGCTGGCATGGAACACCATAGAGACTTTAGAACGTAAGCGCGAATCCATGCTGTTACACATGGACATCAGCACCTCATCCAACTCTGCGGTCACACCTGAGTTGGAGGAAGCGATGCGAGGTCAGCTAGGTGTGTGGGTCAGTGGGGATGTTCCTGAGATCACCGTCGAAAACCTTTCTGAGATCATGATGATGATTAATCAAGCTCAGCAATCTCAACGAACGCGCATTGACGATTTCTATCTTGATAATCTAACCCTATCTGAGCTTCTTCAGGCCCTCGAAGAGCAAATGACGTTATATAAAAACATCGCCCTTTTTCTGCAGATCTTTGGCTTGGCTTTGATTCTTGCTCGCGACTTGGCGAGGCGTAATTAAAGCAGTGGCTGGTAAATTCTCTGACGAATGAAAAACAACACTCTATTGGCTCAAATTGGGGTGCTGTTTCCCTTGGTACTTTGGTAACTGATTTTTGAGTTTTTGAAAGGTGCTAAAGGCGTTGTTCGCCGACAAGCGATTCATTAGCCAATCAGGCAGTATCCCACCTGCGTTTGCATAGGCGGTGTAGTTGATGTGTGTGAAACCGTTAGTGAGTGGCTGCAGAGTCCAGATAGCATCCACATCGCGAATACGAATATACCCAGATTCGTTTGCAAGGTAGTTCGACGCGTCTTTGATAGTCAGGGTAAATTGACCCTCTTCCACTTCGTATTTGGAGTAGGTAACCATGTCTCTGTCACGGGCTGGCCAAGGGGCTTTGAATTGCGTATAGACAATGTTTTCGTTAGAAGAGATCTGCATCAGCACTTCACTGTGCGATACATTATCGATCCAGTTGGGTACATTGTCGCTGTCTTCAAGTAATAACAAAAATCCGGAGTAGCTGGTTTCGACTTGCATTTGAGCTCGGACTTCTACCAAGCCATTGCCGTGGTCGCGTTTATGTATTGTTATACCATCTTCACTTTTGACAAAAGTCCAAGGTGTAGCAAAAGCTAGCGTTGAATAGGTGAAAAGGCCAACGGCAATGCTCCGAAGTAGTATCATTCTTCTTCCTGAAAAACAGAGACTTATTAAGGAAGAGTATAGGATAAACTTGGCTGGAATCGCGAGGCTTTGATGGTAGCAGATAAAGAAAAAGGTCGTGGAGCTCCGCGCCCCACGACCCTAAATGTAGCGGTCTAGATTATTGCCCCAAACACGCTTCCCCAAGTCGAGCTGGGGCAATTTTATCAAGAACTACATTTAATTCTTTCCAATCACTGGCCATTTTGTCTGCCTGCTCTTGAGTCAGAACAGAGCCATACTGTTTCATACGATCGTGTTCCACTTTGGTGTAGTGGAAGATTGTCATATCGACAGAAGCATCATCTTTATAGGCTTTTTCCATATTGACGATGTTCTTTTTGCTGTCATCGATAAAGACAATACTGCTAAAGCTTTGGTCTGTCTTGTCTAGGATGTACTCCAGCATCGTGCCTTTGTTCATACCTGTCGTCATCATGATGCCGTTGATGTAGCTCAGAGGACGTTTTGGATTATCGATATAGATAGGCAGTTCGTCAGAGCCTTTCTCTTTCAATGCAGTACGTGTCATGTCGTATTGAGCACGAGCCATTTCACGTTCCGTTGCATAGCGGTAATTTGGTGAGCGTGATGTCAGTGCCATCACAGTCAGACCTTTGTCTTGCCAACCTTTTACGGTTGCAGGTGCGTCGTTTTCAATGATTTTCATTGGAACTAGTTCGTAAAGTAGACCGATAGAGTCTTCAAATAGACAGCCTACTTTGTCTTCCGCTGACGGTTTTACGTCTAACTTGCCGCGTTGCCATTGGTACCAAATGTCACCACCGATATCGCTTGTCGATGTAAGAAGCGTGTTGTCGATATCGATAACGATCAGCGGGCTTTCACCTTTCGCCGTCAGTTGACTGACTTTCTCTGCGACATCCTGGAATTTGTCTGTTTCTTTTACAGTAACGTCTGCATAAGCGTTACCAGCAATAGAGAGCGCACACAGAGCAGCGAGTTGTTTTAGTTTCATTATGTTTTCCTTTAACTCTAGTTCCCTTCCGAAAGGCACCACTGATAGCCTTAAATGTTCCGGAAGTTGTGAAATGTTATAACATAACAATCACGAATCACTTCAGTATCAACAATTTTTGCAGTAAAAAACGTTGGTTCGATCACATTGGGATGGTTAGAAGGAAGGAAAGCAGTGTTTTAAGTGCGCAAGCAATTAACCAATAGGAATGGTGAACAAGTTCCAATGTTGTTTTGGTTCAGAGAATAGAACTGATTCTTATTTTAACTGGATATTGAAGCAACAACATTCATAATGGCGGCCATATTATTTCAATTATGGGCGCTTTATTTTGCAACATGCCTTACTGCCACTCTTAGTCTTCATCAGCGTACTCAGCTCGTCGGTCTTTGCTCAACAAAACCGGGATTCGCAACCGGTTAAGCCTTATCAACCCAAAGGCGCGACCTGTGTTATTCATAATGGAGAAGGTCAAGTCGTTCTGGTTCAAGATTACCTGACGCGCACGCTTTCTCTGCCAGGCGGATATATCGATAGTGATGAGACCTTTCAAGCTACCGCGAAACGAGAAACGTACGAAGAGACAGGGATAAACGTCGACGTGGGTGAGCTGCTTGATATTGACGACAATCGAGTTGTCTTCGCTTGCCAGCCCAAAGAGAGCATTGGCTATATAGATCCGGCTATCGAGAACCGTTTTGGTGCTGAAATCATCCCAGCTCTCAACTCCAAGCATTTTGGCAAAGAAATCCGTCAGGTTTATCTTGCTCCTTTAACGCCAGCTGTTGTCGATAAGTACCGTTATCCAATTGATATCGACGCTCTTAAGTCTTGGATCGAGACGGGTCACATCAGTACTTTTCATGTGCTTGATGACTTGACCGATGGAGCAAGTGGGCTTCATACCAAGCAACTGCCGTTCATGGGCTCTTTCCAAGCTTGGGTTAAGTCGATGCCCATCATTCCTAGCGTGCTCACTTTTGGTAATGGTTTAGGTGAAGGGGCATTTGCGGTTGGATTGTTGGTTCTGTTGTTACTGCTGTTGCCTTTACGCTATGGTCTGACGTTTGCTTTTGCTTTGTTGGCGACGGCTTATTCGGTCAATCTCCTAAAAATGGGTTTCGCAATCCCACGTCCTTTCTATTTACTTCCAAGTTTGCAGCAAGCCCAAGCCAGCGGATTTAGTTTTCCTAGCGGCCACACAACCCAAGCGGCGGCAGTTGTTGGGTTATTACTTGGTTGGATAACAAAGCGAGGTGAGCAGCATGGCTATATCAGTTTAAGTACAACGATAGTTAGTTGGTTTGCACTGTCGCTTATTGCCGGCGCTGCTAGGGTTTGGTTGGGTGTTCATTACCCGACAGACATTGTCGTTGGAATCGGCTTAGGCGGCTTGATTGTTGTGATATCGCTGAAGGTTTACCGGTTTGGATATGCTAATCAGAAGCGTTTAATTGAATCAAAGCGTTTGTGGCTGCTGTTATTGGTGGTCTATTTCTTTGGTACCTTGCTGTTGTTGCAACCCCTTTACGTGTTCTCATGGTTTGCTGCACTTGGGCTGTTCATTGCATTGTTGGTGCGTAGCGACCGATCGGAAACTTTGAAATTTAACCCTTGGCAACAGGTTATTGCTTCGATAGTCGGTGTTGCGGTCATTGTGGGAACGAGCCTGTCTTTAGTCTCGTCTGCAACAACCAGTATCGTGCTATTAGCCGTAAACGCACTGGCTATCTTGATTGGGATGCTCTGGATCTTGATTGGTGCACCTTATCTCACGCGACGCTTTAAGCGTGGATAAAGAGAGACGCTGATCGATATGGAAACAAAAAACGGAAGAGTCATACTCTTCCGTTTTTATTTAAGGGCAGGGAAGGGAAACGGCAGTGTTCTTTTAGAGCTTGCTAGCCTCAACGGTCTTGATAGTTGTCCAGTTGGTGTTGGCATCTTGAATAAAGACTTGAGTATCTTCTAACCAACGTTTTTGAACGGACTTATCTAAGTTCAAGTAGAGCTTACCGTCCTCAATTTTCCATGCATTAGGGTCTGTTTCGAATTTCTTACCCATTGCTACACCAAATGCACAGTAGCCGCCGTATTGTGGCGCATATGCTTGTGGGTTGGCGCGGAATTGGTCGCGGTTTTCGCTGCTTGCAAACTGGTAAATGGCATTTTTATAAGTGGCCGTATATTCAGGTGAACCTTGTACTGCGCCTGCATCCGTAAAGTAGGCTACAGGATCATAACCTTTAATCGCCAAATCATTGCTATCGACGCTCATGTCGATGTCTGCTGCCATCACTGAAAAACTTGCGCCAATTAGTGCTGCTGCAAGAGTGAATTTTTTACCTGCTGATTTGATAGGTGACATAGCGTATTCCTTGTCTCTGTTTGGTTAGCTTGTATGAATAAATTAGCGGACTTGTCCGGTCTATAGAGAGACAAAAGACCTAAAAAGTAAGCGAATCGTTCGGAGATGCTATGGACCTGTTGTCACAACTGATGGAATATTTTTCGATACGCACTGGTGTGTTTTACTCCGGTCGTCTTTGTGGAGCGTCATCTTTTAATGGAGAGCAAGGCACACAGGGGCACTTGCATGTCTTGACTCGAGGGGAACTCGTGTTAGCCCGAAATGGCGGTGAGCCTAAACAGCTTTCTGAGCCCTGTATTGTGTATCTACCCAACAACACCTCACATGCAATAGAAGGCGTTGGGGAGGGGGCAGAATTGGTATGTGCTAACGTCGAGTATCGCTCTGGACAGACAAACCCACTGCTGTCTGCGTTGCCAGAGGTGATCGTGATTCCCTTTAAAAGTGCCCCGAATTTGAGCCATGTAATTGATGCGCTGTTTCGCGAGTCGACGCAGCAATCTTCGGGTCAGCAATATTTGATGGATAGGCTGAGTGATGCCTTAATAGCGCTGATTTTTCGACACCTTATAGAGGAGCAGAAGATCAACAAAGGGGTCTTTTCGGCACTTGCTCACCCGCGTTTAGCTTCCGTGGTTTCTGCTATACATCAGCTTCCTGCTCGTCACTATTCTGTGGCTGAGATGGCCTCTCTTGCTGCTATGTCTCGCACTCAGTTTATTGAAACATTCAAACGAGAAGTCGGGGAGACTCCGGGGGATTATGTCCAGAAATGGCGAGTTTCCGTTGCTCAGTCGTTGTTGTTGCAAAATAAACCCATCAATTGGGTCGCTGATGAGGTGGGGTACACAAGCTATTCAGGGTTCTCACGCGCTTTCCAGCATGTGGCAGGTGTATCCCCACGGCAATGGCTGAAAGAGAGCTCAGATTGATGAAAGGTGCGTTTGAAAAGGGAAACCCGCTCGTTGATTACAGTGAGCGGGTTGGTTTTTGAATAGGTTATACCAGACAACAAATCAGCGAAGCAGCACACGACGCAAAGGGCTTTTTTCAAGCGCGACGACTAAGCCGAAGCTGAGAATGATCGTCATGCTGTAAGTGAGAATATCTTTAGACAAGCCTGTAATACCGAGCATTCCGCAAATATTAAACATCACGATGATCAGCAGTAGGTGGCTCACATAAATACCAAGCATACGGCTGGAAATAGCCTGAATCCAACGCTTGTCACCAAGGGTTGGGTTTGCAAGCAACCACATAAACACGCCGATGCCCCACAGTGCCGTGCCCGCTAAGAAGTCATTGATATTGAATGCGACATCATATCCCATCAACCAAGCCGCTTCGCCAAAGTGGATTGCCATTCCTAATGTGGCCATCGCTATGGATTGCATGGAAGTGAGTCGCCAACTGTTTTGTCGAATCATAAAGCCAACGGCGACTAACAGTGTGCTAAAGAAAGGACCGTTGCGTGTGAAAATCGGCGCTTCCAATTCAGTCAAAGGTGCGTAGCTACCCGCCAAGATGCCATAGAGGTATAACACCAGCGCCAAAGGCAAGATCGCTTTGGTTAGCTTCATTTCGATGAGTACTGCGAGAATCGCAACCGCGCAGATGAGAGCAGGGATGAACCATAAGTGCACTAAACCACCTTCGAATAAGCTATTCAGTGGTGTCGACATCAGGAAACCCCAGTAGCCTTCTCGCTCAGTTAGGTAACCAACTTCCATAACTTTACCGAGATTGAACGGCATCAGTAAGCTAATGATGCTCCAAGCTAACCAAACCTTGAGAAGAGGCTTGGAATAACTCGTCAATGTCTCCCATGGCGAGCGCATGAGCTTAGGTTGAATGAGGTAACCAGAAATTAGGAAGAACAGCGGAACTGCAAAACGAGCCGCTTGGTTGAGGGTATAACCTACCCATGGAACCTCATCGATTAATGCATAAGAGAGGGCCATTTGGCAGTGTAAGCCGATGATCGCCAAAATAGCCACGACACGGCCTAACTCTAGGCTGGCGATGTGTGTAGACGGTTTTGAACTAGCGGTAGACATAACAAGACTCTTAGAAAAATTTTCCCAAAAGTTAGCAGTGTTCTTGGGTTTTGCTCTAGCTTTAAATCAAAAGAAAGTGTGGTTTCTACCCAGTCAAAACCTGTTTATTTGAAGCGACTCGCAGCTATATTAATCCAGTTGCTTTCAAGGTGAATATACCCAAGGTGCAAGTGATTAGTGACATCACTGTTGTCAGTGCAATGATATTGGCAGCCAAGGTTGAATTTCCTCCCATTGCTCGCGCCATCACATAGCTAGCGGCGGCGGTTGGGGCTGCGCTCATCAGGAATATCAGCCCGAGATCTTGCTCTTTAAAGCCAAAAAATAGCGCCGCGAGGGTAATGGTGAGTGGCGCAAGCACCAATTTATAGCTGGTGGCAAACCAAGTTGAGGCTTGGTCTTTCTTTAGAGAGCCGATATCTAACGATCCACCAGTACATAGAAGTGCGAGTGGCAGCGTCATATTGGCAAAGTACTGACCGGCATCAGACACCATTTTGGGGACGGGAATCGATAACGCATAGAACACGACTCCGAGCGCGATGGCGATGATCAAAGGGTTCTTGGTCAGGGTTTTCACGATAACTTGTACTGCTTGTTGACCGGACTCTTGGCCTTTTGGTGTCAGAGCAACCACGGCTTGAATATTGTAGAGCACAGTTAAAGAGGCGACATAAATCGCAGCCAGTGCAACGCCGTCGTTACCGTAGATATTTGCCACATAGGCTAAACCTATGATGGCGGTGTTTGCTCTAAAGCCCCCTTGCACGATGACACCTTGATCTTTTGGCTCCGAAAAAGCTAAGCGAGTCGACAGCGTAGTAAATAGGAAAAATAGGAAATTAGCGACGACTCCGAATACCACCAACTTGCCGCTGGCAGCGAAGTCATGATCAGACTGAACGATACTTAAGAACAACATTGCAGGTAGGGTGACCTGAAAGACCACTTTTGAAGCGACGTCGATAAAGTTCTCATTGATCAATCCAATGCGCTTGAGCATGACGCCGAGTACTAACATCAGGCAGATAGGCCCAGTGATCGAGGCGGAAAACGCGAATTGTTGCCAAAGAGAAGTCATGTGCAGTCCTTGCAGGAGGTGAAAAAAGAGCAAATGCAGCGTTAAGCGACGATGAATTTAAACGCATTGAGTACTGTTGCATTTTTCCACAAATCGAAGTGACACAGAAATCAAATTTTGAGTAGAACCAAATAATAATTGCAAAAAAGAACGAACGTGCTAAAAATAACAGGTCTCAATTTGATGTGATGAATGATGAGCAAAGGAAAAATTACTAAAGAGCATATTTTAAGTCATGCATTTGCCCTAGCGAGCGAGAATGGTTTGGAAAGCCTGACCATCGGCGAGCTGGCGAAGCAATGCGGCATGTCGAAAAGTGGTCTTTTTGCACATTTCAATTCTAAAGAGAACATGCAGTTAGCGGTACTTGAATACTCGAATCAAGTGTTCACAGAACGCGTCATCATGCCCGCTCGTGAGTTGGGTGATGGCGATATTGAGGCGAAACTTAAACAATTACTCGACAACTGGCTTGGCTGGAATCACTCCTTTCAAGGTAGTTGTATGTTTATCGATGCATGGAAAGATGTAGGCAGTGACAAGTCGGTTATCCAACAAGCGTTGCAGAAAACCATCGCAGTCTGGATTGACTACCTGACCATTCAGATAACCAAAGCTATCGATAACCAGCAATTTCGAGCTGACTTAGAACCGAAACAGGCGATCTTTGAGTTGTATGGCTTGTATTTAAGCGCAAATTTATTTTACTCGCTGCATGGTCAGGAAGCGAGCCATAGCCACTTTTGGAGTGGAGTAGAGCGTTTAATCGCGAGTTGGAAGCGAGAAATCGTTACGGTAAGTCGTTAAAAAGAATACAGACAAACTGGCTCCCAATGTATGGGTGCCATTTTTTAGAATAACAAAAAGCACGGTCGTTCTTTTTCGGCTGAGCTAACAGGCCAACTCACTATAGAGTGGACAAAAGGAACGGTCATGAGTGACAAAATTTATTTCAATACCTCAACAAAATTCAGCATTAAACGCAGCCTGATTGGTGCGACAACTAACTTGCACTACATTCTTGCGCCAAGCCACGCAAAGAAAACCGCGCGTAAGCTGCTGCTAACGCCTGTGCGTTCAGAGCCGAAAAATAGCGAGCCACAAGGTTTGATCAAAGGTGAAGTTGCAACCCGCGACGGTGTGCTGAAAACCTATACACTTGGTAGTGGCCCGGTTTGGGTACTGACGCATGGTTGGTCGGGTACTGCGAGTCAGTTCTACCCTCTAATGGAACACATTGCGGCCAAAGGTTTTACCGCTCTTGCTTACGATCACCCAGCTCACGGTGGTAGTGATGGTGTTTATGGTCACATTCCTGCATTTGTGAACGGCTTAGAAGCGATTCTAGATACTGTCGAAGACGTTGCCGGTTTAGTTGGACACAGTATGGGTACCGCTTCGGCTCTGGAGTGCAAACACGCGAAGCTTGAGAACAAGCCATTGCTTTTGATCGCACCAGTACTGGATTACTTAGACAACTTGTTCGGCAGCGTGGCTCGTTCAGGTTACTCCATGAAGCTGTTTGAAGCGGTGGTGGGTGAAGTTGAAGAGCAGTTTAACTACCCAATCCAATCGGTTGACCCTTACGGTAAACTGGCGCTTCGCCAATCGAATACGATTATCGTGCATGATGAAAAAGATAAGTTCACCAAGTACTCGGTCTCTGAACGCGCTGCAAACGAGATGGAACGAGTGACTTTGGTGACCACGCAAGGTCAAGGGCATGGTCGAGTGATGAAGTGTCCACAAGTCTTTGAAAGTTTCGACGCATTGATTTAATCGCGTCGCTCTAGATAAATGTTACGAAGAAGGCCAATCTGCAATGAGATTGGCCTTTGGTTTTAATTGAGCCTAGGTTTTAAATGATCATGGGTTTTCACTAATCTCAGTTAGCACAGCTTGCTGGGCCAATCTCTTTCCAAACACCCCATTGACCAGATTGTGAAGGATCGTCTCCTTTCGTCCACCATTTCGCTTCCCAAAGTGTATTGCCTTGAGTTACTTGGTCGCCACCATTGTAGATAGTGTTTGCATCCCAAGCATTGCTACATGTGCCGCCGCCCGTTGTTTTCTTAAGAACCTTCACCGACGCTGAAGCCACAGAGGTTTCGCTCCCATCACTGACTGTAACAGAGAAGTTCAGTAGTGTGTCTTGAGTGTACTCAGCGGCAACGAAACTTACAGAGGCACCTTGAACCGTTGCGTTAAGCTCTGCGGGTACATCCCAAGTGAAGCTCAATGTATCGTTGTCCGCATCGGTTGAACCCGATGCATCCACGACCACAACATCGCCAGCATTGACTTCAGCCGGTGCAGAGATAGCAGCGACTGGAGCTGTGTTCACTGGACCAGTGTTCTTCGGTGTTACCGTCACAACCACAGTGTCTGTCGAAGTTGCGCCGTCGTTGTCCGTTACAGTAAGGCTAAAGGTGAGCGTCTCTTGTTGCGCCACTTCAGCAACATCGAAGCTTGCAACAGCGGCATTAGCGTTAGTCAGTGTTATTGCTGTACCGCTCACTTGAGACCAAGCGTAACTCGCAATGGTGCCATCGCTATCTTTTGAAGCGCTGCCATCCAGAGAAACAGAAGCTGGGCCTTCAACTGATTGGTCTGCACCTGCCGATGCGGTGGGTTTGCGGTTAACTGGGTCTGTCGTACCACCGGCTAAGCCTTCGTGCATCGCATTTAAGATATCGCCATTGTCTGCATCAATCTCCCAAGAGAAAAGACCAGCTAAGCCAAGGCTACGCACATAAGCCCCTTTCGCTTTCACAGAGCGGTCGTCATCAAAGGTGATCAGCTGACCTGAGGTACGGTTCCAGACGTAAGGTGCTTCCGCTTGCTCGTCGTAGCCGTACTCAAAGCCATTAATGCCTTGATTGTTTGCCCCAAGCATATTGGCTTTAATGCCTTTGTAGTCGATAACGCCATCTTCCCAAACACCTTGTGCAGTGCTGCCCTTAAGCTTGCCGTTACCCACACCTGTCATTGGATCAGTCGGATCGCTCAGAGTCGATGGAAGTACGCCTTCCCAACCTCGGCCATACATCGCTGTACCAACTACCAATTTGTTCGCAGGAACGCCTTGAGCCAGTAGTAATTGAATACCATTGTCTGTGGTGTAAGCTGGCCCTTTGTACGGTTCGCCATTTTCATCGATACCACTGCCATCACATTGGCCAGGACGCATGAAGTTGCCACAGTTGAGTGCAGTTTGATGACCTAGCACATTGTTCCAGCCGCCGTAGAAGTCGTAGGTCATTGCGAAGATGTAATCCATGTACTGAATCGCTTCGCCATAGTTGACGTCTTCAATCTTGTCATAACCAACACCAATCGCAGATGTGAGCTCATAGGTACGGCCTGTTTCAGCTTCGAGCTCGTCTAGCATTGCGCGTAGCTCAGCCATTAAAGCAATGTAGGCAGGACCGTCGTTCACTGGGTCTCCCAAATCAGCGGCAGCACCGCCACCACCTGGGAATTCCCAGTCGATATCAACACCGTCGTAGAACTTCCAGGTGTTTAAGAACTTTTTAACGGAAGCGACGAAAGTGTCTCGGTTGGCTTTGGTCGTAAAATCAAAGAAAGGATCAGACAGAGTCCAGCCACCAATGGAAGGGATGATTTTCAAGTCTGGATTACGCTGTTTCAGAGCCATCATCATCGCGTAGTTGCCTTTGATCGGCGTGCTGTATTCATGGCCCGCTTGGTTAAAGCTTTTTTGGAATGCGGCCCAAGGGTCGTGAATTACAACCTCATAATCATTGACGCCTTTACACGCTGTCATGAGCGCGTTGAAGCTGTTGCCGCCGACAGATTTCACTGACTCGTTCGGACCACAGATTGGGATAAAGCCGTAAAGGATGTGGGTCAGATTATCAGCAGGTATGTTGTCGACAGTATAGTCTCGACCATAGATACCCCATTCAACAAAGTAAGTACCCACTACCGTATTAGGATCAGTGTTGTAAGTCTTATTGTTTGGGTCGATGTTCATAGCGAGTGGAGCAAGGTGAGAACCATCGGTATCGGCAATGGTGATTTGTGCTGGTGCACTTTTGCTACATCCTGTGGCATCACAAGCCTCAATTTCCATCTGATACAAGCCACCTTGGCCGTATTCAAATGACGCGGTGGTTTGACTGCCAGTGATCGCGCCCGTCGCCACTTTTACGCCATCAAAGTAGATGTTGTAAGTGTCGCCAGAGGTGCCACTCCATTGGTTAAACTTAACCGCGATCTTGGCTTTGTCGTGGTATTTAACCATGTCGTTGTAGCCAGAGGTTGTCTCCATCGCGAGTTCAATCTTAGAGAACTGCAGGTTATTAGAACCATACATATCAATGCTTGGTGCGGTAGGTGCGGCCAGTGCGGTGCCAGATAGCGCTAGTGCTATGCCGGTCGCACACGTGTTTAAACGAATCATATTTTTCTCACTCCTTGAATGTGGTTGAAGTACACAGCGATCAGTTAAATCGGTTGTTACTTCATGTCAGCCCCTAAGGTGGGGCGTCGAGTTCAGTATTCGAGAGAGTTTTAATTTCATAAGTGAAAATAAATCCGTTTTCGATGGACAACGAAAAAATCACAACTTGTTACAAAGTTGTTGCGCAGCGGGTGAGAGGTCGAGTCCATGTTTTATAAAATTATTGCAGCTAGTGGAAAAGTCTCATAGGTGAGCTTTTACGACACGACGTGATGCAATATTTTGAAGTTACATGTTTTTATGTTGAAAAATGGAAGTGATGTGGTGTTTTTGAAAGCCACTTATTTCTAAGTGCTAAATCGAAAAATGGCCTATTTGCTGAATTGTTCGGCCAAAGATGCGCGTCTTTGCTGCACGGCGCTGCTGTTTAGAGGGATAGCTGTGTGCTCGTATCCTTCTTTTACAAACTGTTGTGTTGGAATCTCAGGTACTAGACGTTTCAATTGAGGTGAATTGAAGGTACCACTTATCGCATACACGGTTTCGCCTGACCCGGTATTGATGGTGATGGTTTTGCCATTGAACTTGAAGTTGGTACTGATCAGGCGATGGTTCATGACCACACCTTGCTCTGATAAAGAGAGAATATCGGTGTCATAAGGGGGCGCACCTACCTCAATCCATGTGCCGTAGACATTGCTCGGATCGATAAACTTCTGATGAGTTTGATAAGCGGTATAACTGGCAAAGACGGCTGCGATAAGCCCGGCCAATAAAAGCAGATAAAACAGCGCCTGAGTCAATAAGTCCCTGCTTTTCGAATCCTTTTGTCCCATTTTGATGGCTGTTTCCTTCATCTACCAAAGGACGATTTTATTTATTGAATACTCAGTTTGCAATCAAAGTTGTCAAAGTTAGAAGCAGGATCGACATTGTGAAGCAAACTCACACTTCGGGTTAGCAGCCGTTTGCTTCGAGCTAATACCAGTTTGGTACCTAAGACGATACTGGTGCGAGTTGATTGAACACTCAAAAGCACTAACTTATGACGATTAATTGCTTGTAGGAAACGGGTGAATTAGTTAAAACAATCAAGCACGTAATTTTGGTGATGAGGCATTTAATAAGCTCACGCCGTTCTGAATAAAGACAAGGAAGTACAATGATTAAAGAAAATACCTATTTCGATGGTGGCGTTAAGTCTCTTGGTTTTTCACAAGAAGGTGAAGACGTCAGTGTAGGTGTGATGCAAGCGGGTGAGTTTACGTTTGGTACCGCAGCCCCAGAAAGAATGACAGTAGTAAAAGGTGCGCTAACGATTAAACGTGTTGGTGAAGACGATTGGTCGACGTTTAAATCCGGTGATTCGTTTGAAGTGGCGGGTGACTCTTCGTTTGACGTTAAGGTAGCTGAAGCAACAGCTTACCTTTGTGAGTACCTGTAATGCTATTGGTTGCTGAGTTCTCTTAACGACCAAGAAAAAAGCCACGCTCTAAGTGAGCGTGGCGAATCAGTGAACGATATTCTTGGCAGTGGATAACGTCACGTTTTAGCTGTCTTCTAGGGCGTGTTGACCTTTCGTGGTTAAATTTTGTTCGAGATAAAAGCGTTTTAATCGCGGCGAGGGAGAAGTAGCCTAGTCATTCTAAGCAAATCTCCCTCAACAAAGAGTAAAACGCTTTTAGCCGAACCCTTCGGGCAGCGTTTGCTGGTCATTTCTACTGCGTTATCGGCTTCTCATGTAGGCTAGCTACACATCAAAGCCTCTGTCTTGTATAAATACCCAGCAACTCGCTGCAAAAACCAACTCGAAAGATCAACACGCCCTAGTAAGAAGACAAAATTCTTAATAGGTTTCAAAGACACCATTGTTAAAGTCATGGATAGTCTGTTCTATCTCTTCCATGCTATTCATCACAAACGGTCCATAGTGAACAACGGGTTCATTAATGGGCTCTCCTGAAAAAATTAGTACGCCAGATTCCTCGTTCGCACTCATCGCCAGAACTTCAGCCTTACTCAATAACGCCAATTGTCCTGCGATCAAAGCTTGTGATCCTAAATCAACCGAACCTTTATAAACATAAACGAACGCGTTGTGATGGCGCTCTGTTGTGAGTGTCAGAGCTTGGCCTGATTGTGCTCGCCAGTCCGAAACATTAACTGGCACTCCGGTAGTTTGAAGAGGCCCAGCTAACGGAGTGCCTTCAATTGATGTATTTCCGGCGATGAGACGCAGCAGTCCGACCTCTTGGCTACGGAACTCAGTCACTGTGTCACTCTGAAAATCATGGTATTGAGCAGGCTTCATTTTGTCGCGGGCGGGTTGGTTAATCCAAATTTGGAACCCGTGCAGTGAACCTTCTTCCATCATCGGCATTTCGCTGTGAATCACACCGCGACCTGCCGCCATCCACTGAGCACCGCCACTGCGAAGCTCACCAACATTGCCCATATGGTCCTTGTGTTGGAAGTGACCTTGAAGCATGTAAGTCAGAGTCTCGATGCCGCGGTGAGGGTGCGGTGGAAAGCCACCCACATAATCTTTGCTCTCGTCGGATTTGAGTTCATCAATCATCAAAAAAGGCGAGAAATTTGCGTTGTTAAAACCCGCTGCTCGTTGGATCTTCACACCATCACCGTCGGACGTGGCATGAGCATTCATGATTTGCGTAATACGTCGATTTTCCATGGTTATTGTCTCCAAACGTTTCAATACCCATAGTCTAAGCAGGAAGCCTCTCTTCAAACAGAGTGCAAAATTGAAGGGCTTGTTTGAAAAATTCGAACAAGTGAAAAGGGCCGCAACATGAAGACCCAAAGGAACTGAAAGGGGTTTTAAACAACATAGGCTAGAGCTAGTGTGATATTCGTCCACTTGAATATCAGAAAATTCGCGATTACTGACTATACTTACAATAAGGGATAGTCTAGCCAAGGAGGCGACGATGGCTGTGCAATCTAAACACAACGATAGAAGTGGCCGAGTTGGTTTTGAGAACGACTTCACCACTGACCAACGTCAGCGTTTTACTGAGGTGGCAAACGCGGCATTTCGACGTAGAAAAAAGAAAGAAGAGCTTGATAGACCCTTCTTTCAATCAGCGAAAAACGCGGCTTTGAAACCCGTTCTAAAACCAAAGAAAATGAGCCCGAGTAAACAACGTCAAGTCGTTTGGATAGTGATTATCGGACTTGTTAGCTTATGGGCTATGTATATGGCGGGTTAGCTGGATTGTTGGTGTAATGCGGTGACATTACTTGGTATTGTCTCTACGGATTTGCACGGCTCAAAACACTTCATGTCTTCAATTAAAGGCGTTGTCAGGTCGTCTTGATAATAAGCGAAACGGTTTTTTCCAGAGTGTTTGGCAAAGTACATTGCTTTGTCTGCACAGCGCGTCAATTCAGCAAGATCTTTAGCATCAGTCGGGTACATCGCAACACCGATACTCAAAGTGAGCTTACCGACTTGGTTATTAGTTAAATTCTCGTTTTCAAATAGGCCGCTGATTCTCTGCAAAATACCATCCAAGTCCTGCTTGCTTCTTACATCATAAAGCATCAATACAAACTCATCGCCAGCGAAACGAGCAATCGAGTAATCGTGTTTATGAGTCGATCTGTCTTTGTTGCGGACATTGTTTTTCAGGCGTTGAGCGAAATGCTGCAACACACTGTCGCCGACGTCATGTCCAAAGCTGTCATTGATGGTCTTGAAGTTATCAATATCTAAGAACACCAAAGCAGTGACACTGTTGTTGGGGTTGACAGTGTTGAGTTTCTCAATTGCCCAACGTTCAAAACTCCAACGGTTAGCCAGCCCAGTGAGTTGATCTCGATAAGCGAGGTCCTCAATCCCTTCTTGATATAGACGCTGAATATAACCAACGGCCTTGGTGTAGTAATAAGAGGAGACATGGCATACGGCGCTCATGGTTACCAAGCTAAGTGAAAATCGGTGAGTGCTATTAAACGGCAGTGCGAATTTATGAGGTATCAACGCCATCAAGCCGCTAAGAAACAGTAAGAAGGTGACGCTGAGAATTAACCCCATGCGAAATTCGTTAATAAATATCACTGCGGCCAAAATCGGATAGAGCCAAAGCATTCGCTCCGGGATGGTTCCACTGTAGAGAAACAGCACCACACCTTGAACCAGCAATACACAGCTCAGCAAGATCTCACAATAGTGCGGCTCTTGGACCTTTTTTATGTAGATGGCGTTAATTACGGCAATAACGGCGAACATCATTTCAAAGACGGACAGGGTGTAATAGCCATCCTGGAAATAAGCCCACGTATAGAAAATGAATAACGCTGCAGAGGTAAGCGAGAAGGAGTAAACGATTTTCTGTTTTCGAGTCGAACGAATATCGGCCATCTCTTCTAAGTGTCTTCCGACCAACTTGTTCATTTTGGGTGCCGTAGTGGAAATCAATGCCCTAATCTTAGGTTAAATTGCTCCAATAAATGATACAAATAACATCTAATTGTGTGATTAGTCTCTAAGTTTCATATAAATAAATCAGCAATTAAGTATTAATCTGCTCAATAACAGACAGCCTGTCATTTTTTCTCGCCGCAAACTAAGGTTGACTAATGAGTATGGAATGAAACAATACGCCGGTTTTATAAATCGATTGCTAAGCCAAAGGATACCCAATGAATAAGCTTTTTCGTTCTCACTGTTCAGCGGCATTGCTAAGTGCATTACCACTTAGTTTGGTGGCGGGAAGTGTGCATGCGCAACTTTCAGAAACGCCTGTGATTGGTGGTGTCTTCAGTTCAAGTGAAGTTTTGAAAAACCAGGTCGTTTCTGGTTTGAGTTACTCGGCAACTCTGACTCGTGATGCGGCTCTGTTTACTATCGCTGGTGTGACGTTAGATGCTTACATAATGGCGCTTCCTTTGGATGCGAAAACCAAGGCGCGCGTGATTGCTCAGTTATCAAATCCTGCTTACTCAATTCCGTTGGGGTACTTTCTTTATAGCTATTACGACCGCTACGCGGGCATTGGTAATGAAGATGTGTTCAAAGAGTATCTGACGACGATTTACGACGAAACTACGCTAAAGGGGTTTGAGCATAGCTTGTACCACTTTGGTGATGCACCTTCAGAGAAAGAAGTACATTCTGAGAATCACCAACATCCTGATACTTCAACAGAAGCGACGGGGCACCATGAGGGGATTCGAGTTGATGATAAGTTCATTGCCAATATGGTGGTGATCTACGATGCATTATTCGATATCGGTGTGTGGCGAGACATGGATACCTTGCCAGATAGCTATACCTATCTGACAAATAGTGAAGAAGATCTGGCGATCATCAATAAAATCCAACCAATTGTCGTGGGTTTGATTGAAAAGGCTGCGAAAGGCATGGAGCCAAGCGACATTCGTTCAGCATTGATGACCATCGTCGAAGATGGCAAGCCTGAAAATGCCGATAAACCGAACAACAAGGCGCAAGCGCTGACAGTTACCCTGATCGATTTTGTTCGTCTCAATTTGCTTAAGGCCTATCGCCAGTTTGTCTTCAAAGATGAGAGAACCGAAGCGCTCGATGATTGGATGCAGCAAGCCTTCGACGACGATCCACAAGATTTGATTGAGTTTCTCTCTTCGCAACAAAACCGTCGCTTTGCGGTACAAGTGACCGTTGATGGTTTGCAGCAAGGTTTGATTGAGGGTTTGGTTGATCCTAGTGCGCCGTTTATCTCGGTTGCGAATCAGCATCATCAAAATCGTGAGCAGTATAAACCTAAGCTCGAACCGGTGATTGAACCGCCGCATGTGCAGCAGGTGAGCTTTATGGCGCAACTGGCTAAACAGGCGTATCAAGACCAGCACTACCTGCCTTTCTTTAAGAAGCTGTATAGCGAACATAAAACCAATATTAGTCGAGTGGGGGTATCATCGACGCCGACTATCAGTGTTCGCAATCTACCGATCATTAAAACTGGAGCTCGTGTTTCAGGTGAAGGCGGTACAGGGGTGCCGAACTTTCATTTTGTTGATCGAGACATCGACCGTGCTTACTACTTCTTTGGTAATGATGCGCTGCAGTTAGATGTGCTAATGGCGGACAATAAGGTGCAAACCATGTTTGATCGCCTTAACTACCTAAAAACATTAAATTGTAACGCTCAATACGATTGGAATGCACATACCACATACGATGGCCTAGTGAATCTTGGTTTTGGTGAATCTCTGCGTGACTACGGTGAGAAGCGCTGCTTGAAAGAGTTAGAACAGCGAGCGGATGTAGAGCTGACTTTAACGGAAATGCGCCAAGCGTTAATCGAAGATATCCAATCTTACCAAAGGATTTCAGGCTTTGATCTTTTCACTAAGCTTGCCAAAAAAGCACAGGTTGAACAGGCGATATCCCAATACACTGAGTTAGATGGACAAGGCATGCCGGATTACACCCTGATCTATAACCCTTGGCCGGATCATTTTGCGCACTTCACGGGCCCATTCAGCGACGAAATTCTTATGCCTACCGGTGAACTTAATCGTTTGGATTACTGGCTGACGCAAGTTGAGAATACCTATAAAGCAGCAGGCGTGTATTCGCGAACTCTATGGGGTATGGCCGGAGACCACGGTTTAACACCTGTATTCTACGCACTGAACCCAGAGAAACAGGTATTAGAAGCTTTACAGCAAGAGCTTGATTCCCCAATCGTGGTTGAGAAGATTTCGTCCGATGAAGGGGAAGGACCGAAGATCACTAACGCTCTTGATTACCCAAGCCTTAAGGCGGTGGATGTAGTCGTCGCTTCTACTGCTGGTGGTAATTTTATGATGGACTTCTTCAATTCACAGCAGGGTTGGAAGGTTCAACCTGTTTACCAAGAGCTGACCGATTGGGCTCCATTAGCTGCGCCGAAAGGGACCAGTATCGATATCATTGATCAGATAGCGAAACGTCTACCTGAATCGCTAGACTATATGGTTGTGCGCGAGGAAACTTGTAATGCGGATAGTTGCTCGGTACGAGTGATTGGTAATCGTGACAAACAGCGTTTGGATGAGCTGATCATCCGTGAAGGGGACAAGCTATTCTATGAATCATTAGAATCTGGCCTGCGTCCGAAGCTTCTGAATACTCAGCAACTTAACCCTTACCTTCCTCAACCTACGGATTCTGAGTTTGCGGTTTATTCTCGTCTAGTTGATAAGTGTTTGAATCGCGCCGTTAAGTCTCAACCGGCGACTTGGTGCAGCGCTAACGAATGGACACAATTGACTCGCTTTACGCCAAGACCTGATTCAGTAAACCAGCTAGCTAATATCTATTTGGAAGACAGAGCCGGTAGCGTGAACCTGTTCCCGAAAGAGGGAATTGGTTACAACACTAAGGTTCCAGGGAGACACGCTGGTGAAGATTATCTGGAAAAAGACGCTTTCATTGGTTTCTGGGGAGAGCCAATTGGCGAAAACTCAACCCCACTGACTATCGAAGCGAATGGATCACTGGCACCGACCTTGTTTGAATACCTAACCGGTGAGCAGGTGGTGGCTGGGGAAGATGGCTGGGGCTTCCCATCTCTAATCGATAAGCTTGATATTCGAAAGTAATCGGTTGAAAAGCTTTCTGAGACGGTCTTCAGAACTGTCTCTACTTGGTGACACGAAGCGCTAGGCTGACAAAGTCCGCTTCGCTGTCATCGGTTATCTGATAGCCCAACCTTTGGTAGAAAGCGATCGCTTGCTGATTGCGCCTAAAACTCGAAAGGGTGATGGTTTGACGCTCTTCTTTAATGGTGAGCTCTTGGATATCTCTCATTACTCGATACCCTAGCTTTCGATTTTGGTATTGCGGGAATACGATCAACAAATGCACGTGATAGGCTTGCTGGTAAGGTTTGTAGCAGACTAATCCGACTCGCTCATCTTGGTCGTGTATCCAATAAAACCAGTCCGGTTGATAGTCATTGTTTATCCGCTGCCTCTGAAATTCATCATCCCATCCAAAGACGGCTTCAACATGGGAATAAAGCGCCTCTTTTATCACCGAAAACTGCGTCTCGGCTTCTGAAGGAAGAATGGGGGAGTAGCGTAATGGAAGTGATTCGATACCTTGTCTCATTGTTGAAAGAACGTCCCTGTATCTATGTATCTATGTATCTATGTATCTGTGAACCTATGTGTTGCTGTGACTTGAATTCGGTTTCTTGTTATTTGGATTCTTCAGCAAGCTGGTGGTGGCGAGATAGCTGCTTGTAAAGTGTGTCTTTCAGTTCCATGCGTTCCACTTTTAGATTGTGCATGTTGTCGTCATCGATTGGGCTACCAGAAACTTCAAGTTCGCGAATGGTGTAGTCGAGTTCGTGGTATTTCTGCATGTTATTTTTGAACTTCGGGTCGTCGTGGTTAAGCTGAACGATATCGAGTTTGAATTCAGGGAAGTCTAGGATAAAAGCGTGGTTTTCATTGAGCATTCTAGTGTCCTCATTAATGTATTTGCTTACCAGTATAGAAGCATAACCATTAAAGAAATGTGTCACTGAACGCAAAGCTCGAAAGCAATAAAAAAGGGCACCAAAAGTGCCCTATCTATCTCAAAAATAACAATTATTTATTGTTCGCTCGCTGTTGAGCTTTCTTTTCAAGTTTTTGCTGTTTTCTCTGTTCGATCAGCTGTGCAGCATCACCACCGACGTGAGTTTCACCGCGAGCAGCAGAAAGCTGTACCTGCTTTTCACGCTCTCTAAAGCGTTGCTTCTGTTCTTCTGTGTGTTTGTCGATACACTTAGGGCAGCTTACGCCTTTTTCGAAATCAGCAGACTGCTTGTCTTCTTCAGTGATTGGTAAGCGACACGCGTTACACACGTCGTAGCCACTCTTTTCTAGCTGGTGGTTAACCGCAACACGGCCATCAAACACGTAGCAGTCACCTTCCCACATGCTCTCTTCTTCGGGCACTTCCTCAAGGTATTTTAGGATACCGCCTTCAAGATGGTACACCTCTTCAAAGCCTTGCTCTTTCATGTAAGCCGTCGACTTTTCGCAACGAATACCACCGGTACAGAACATCGCTACCTTTTTATGTTTAGCAGGATCTAGGTTGTCCTCAACGTATTGTGGGAACTCACGGAAGGTTTCCGTATTTGGGTTCACTGCGTTTTTGAAGGTGCCGATATCGACTTCGTAATCGTTACGAGTATCGACCAGTACTACATCAGGATCTGAGATCAGTTCATTCCAGTCTTTTGGTTTCACATATGTGCCCACAACATGGCGAGGGTCAATGCCCTCAACACCCATGGTCACGATCTCTTTCTTGAGCTTAACTTTAGTACGGTTGAACGGTTGTTGTTCATTGAACGACTCTTTATAGACAACATCTGCTAGACGTTCATCAAGCTTGAACCAAGCAAGCAGTGCATCGATTGACGCGCGTGAGCCCGCAACTGTGCCGTTAATGCCTTCTTGGGCAAGCAGTAGGGTGCCACGGATTTGGTTGTCGAGAAGCAGTTGAGTAAGTGGTTGGCGGATATCTTGATAATCATCCAGTGCGACAAACTTGTAGAGTGCGCATACAACATATTGAGACATGATTTTTCCTTTCGCGAGCTGGAGCGTAATTCCAGAGCAATCTCACTTGTCAGTGAGGGATTTATAAATGGTTTTCGGCGTGAGTATAGCTAAGCTTGTCGAGCACAAAAACCAACCAAAGATAGGGCTATATAACACCGCAAACCGTAGGGCTTTTTGTTTTTGATGGGATAACCCTTTTTGGGGCAATTAAGGTGACTTTTTGCTAGAAAAGTATAATGGTTAAGGAATGATATAACTTAGGTACATGTTGATGGTGACTATAGAGCAGCAACTTTCTCGGCTTGATCTTAATTTATTGGTCTCGCTGAGCGTTTTGATTAAAGAGCGTAATGTAACCCGTGCGGCGCAAACGCTTTATCTATCGCAGCCAGCGATGAGTCGAACGTTAGGGCGGTTGCGTGAGTTGTTTGACGATCCGCTTTTCTATCGAGAATCCAACGGGCTAGTACCGACGCAAAAGGCATTGGATCTACAAGAGCCGTTAGAAGAGCTGATGCGAAGTATGCAGAGCCTGATCGCTAAGTCGGCCTTTACCCCACAAGAGTGTGACCAAACCTTTGCGATCTCCTTACCGCCGTTGATGAGTGGTTTTGTCAGCATTCCACTGATAACAGCCCTTAAAGAGCATGCCCCAAAGGCGAGCTTGATAGAGTTCCCTATCGCGAAAGAGTCAACACAGCAACTCGCGAATAGAGATGTCGATTTCACGATTCATGTTGAGCAGCCTGAGAATGAATCAGAATATCCATCTCAGTGTATAGCGACTACTTATCCTGTTTTGTATGTATCGCGAAATCACCCGTTGGCAAAGCAGAAACAAGTCACGCTGGAGCAGTGCCTAAGCTATCGTTTTGTCGATATGAGTCTGGATATCCGTTCTTCGTATAGCTTGGCAAATCCGCTCGACAAGTACTTAGCCAAGCAAGACATAAAAAGAGATGTCGCCTTTCAAAGTAGCCAGCTAAACTCCTTAATTGCTGTGATGCGGAGCACCGATACCATCATGGCTTCTTCCGACAAGCTATTGACCTCTACTTACCTCAAGGAGCAGTTGGTGCCGGTGTTCTCTATGAAAGAGTACCCAGAGTTGTGTGTGAATATTTATCTCATTGAGCATAAACGAACCTTAGACAGCGCGCCTCATCAGTGGTTGAAAGCTCTAATTCTATCTACGCTGAAAGAGTTGTCTTAGAAAGGGCGGAATGAGTGATATGCGTTTGGTGCATTTCTTAGATAATTATGAATCATTTCCGGTAATGATACTGAATCGCTAGAGTAGTCCTCAAGTTGTTAGCCCGCACTGGATAGCAAAGTCTTATAAAACAAGGCTAAGCCGCGAGCCAAACAGTTAACTTTGATGACTTATCGCTAGCGCACAAATCGGATTTGGCTAGGTAAGTTCGACTCTAAGAGAGAGAAGCATTATGAAAGCTATTAAACGATCTCCAATCGCTCACGTTTCAGGTGTTGTTATCGCAGGCCTGTTAATGTCGACTCCAGTGTTGGCTGCACAGCAGAACGCCATCGAAGTCACGGCGGAAAACTTCACTCATGCAGAAACTGCTCGCAACTACCGTAACTGGGCGAGCAAAGGCGCGACTCAAGAGTTCGTGAAGATGCAAGGATTACCACCACGCGGTAAAGCTGCTCCTACCGTGCAAATGAACGATGATACGCTCTACGGGGTGGCGATTGTGAAACGCGTTGATGGAAAGGTCACCTTCTCGATTCCAGAAACGGATAACTACATGGCGGTGCAAGTGGTGACTGAGCGTGGTCACGGCCAGCATTACGTGGTAGAAGATGGCACTTATCAACTGCCGGTCGAGTCTGAGTATGCGTTTCTTCTTTACCGTTCAGGTACAGAAAATGGTATTGAAGCCGCTAAGGCATCACTGGATAAAGTGAACTCCTCTCAGTTCAATTTTGCTACAGACTATAAAACGCAGCCGTATGATTATGACGAGGTAGAAGCTTGGGTACAGGCATTTACCAAAGAGGTCAACGATACCAGTAACTTTACCTACACTTTCCCAAGAACGTCAGACAAGGTGACAGATCTGCACCAATGGAACTTGGAAAATGCAGCGGGTTGGGGTGGCGCAAGTCCAGAGGCGTTTGTAGGCAATAAATATTCGAACAGTCCGAAGATGAAGGCCGATGTGTGTTACACCACGACCTTCGAAGATCCAGAAAACAAGTTCTTCACTTCGATTACGGCTTATGATGGCGACAAGTATCTGATGGAAGGTGTGCGCAACATCAACTCTCACACTTGGGATAAGAACGAGGATGGTACGATTACCGTCTCTTTCAACTGTGGTGAAACGGCGAAAAACAACATCGATACCCAAGGACAAGATTATACCTTCACATCTCGTCACTATGGGGTGAATCCAAAAGTGATGGAAGCAGATAAAGACCCAATCATTTCTGCTGTGGTGACTCAATAGCAGGTTGAATAGACCGCAACAAAAAACGCGCCCAATAAGTTACGTAATAACCTGTTGGGCGCGTTTTGCATTAGGTGAAAGCTGCATTAGCCTTGCTTGTTTAGTTGCTCTTTTGCTGCTTCTACTTTTGAGAAGTCTAGGCCAAGCTCTTCTACTGCTTCTTTGATAAGTGCAGGGTTTTGCATTACTTGACTCATAAGAAGTTGTAGCTTCTCTTGAGGCAAGCCAAGCTGGCTAATGGTTGCCATTGCAGCTAGCGGGTTTTCAGTCAACGTTTTGAAAATGCTGTTGATCTGCTCATCACCGATGTTGTTCTCTTTTAATAGCGCAATAATTGGGTTCATTACCTTACCTTTAAACTAGCGACTGTTAATTTGGGGGCATTTTAGCACTGGCTGCCATTAGGATGAAACAGCAATCGCCCCATTCGTCATCAACTCTTCTAGAAGTTAGCTAATCGCCGCTAAGCCTTCTGCTAAGCGAGACACTGCTTCTCGCAGTTCATCTGGATTCGCATTGGTGAAGTTAAGGCGCAATGCCGCTTTGGCACCGTTTGCATCTGGGTAGAACACAGGGCTTGGTACAACTGCTACGCCGTTACCGAGTAGGCTCTTAGCCAGTTCAAAAGTATCGCACTCTGGAATCTCAACCCAAATGAACATGCCACCATTAACAGGTTTCAATACACAACCTTGAGGCAGCTTCTGCTCTAGTTCAGAGAACAGCACCTCGTAGCGAGACTTGTATAGGTTGCGGATGTTCTCCATGTGCAGGCCAAAATCTTGGTGCTTAAGAAGACCAAGCAGAAGCGCTTGCATTGGAACGCTTGAATGTAGGTCAGCGCCTTGTTTAACCTTGATAAGTGGTTCAAGGTAGCTGCGTTTGCCAGTTACCGCGCCGATACGCAAACCTGGAGAAGCAATCTTAGAGAATGAACGCAGTACGATTGAGTGATCTGGGCAGAACGACGACACAAGTGGTAGCTCTGAGCCCGTAAAACGCAGTTCACGATAAGGTGCGTCTTCAATGAAAGCGACGTTGTATTGTTCACAAAGCGCAGCGACTTGTTGGCGGCTTTCTAGAGTCCAACATACACCAGTTGGGTTATGGAAATCCGGTACCGCATAGAACATCTTAGGTGCCTGCTGTTTAAAGCAGGTTTCTAGCTCGTCTAGGTTTGGTCCGAACTCGGTTTGAGAAACGGTCACAATGTTCGCTTGTACTAAGCCGAATACCTGCATTGCACCTAGGTAGCTTGGCGCTTCCATTACAACCGTATCGCCCGGATCAACATAAGCACGAGCGATCAAATCTAAACCTTGCTGTGAGCCTGTACAGATCATCGCAGTGTGTGATTCTGGCAATTGGTAGGTATCGCTAAGGTGATCGATCAGCGGGCCGTAACCTGCGGTTGAACCGTATTGAAACACTTCTGGCATGTTCGCCAAGTTTTCTAGGGTCGGCTTCATCAGCTCAATCGGAAATGTTTGTTCATCTGGCAGACCGCCGGCCAACGAGATGACGTTTTTGTCGCTCGCGGCGGCAAGAATTTCGCGAATATAGGAAGACTGGATTTGTTGTAATGATTTTGCGATTTCCATGTGTAGTTATCTCGTTGTGTCTGCTTTTTTTGTTTATCCAGTGATATTACATGGCATTGAAAAAATCGATGTGTCCATTTATGCTCTTAAATATGTCCATTTATGCTATTTAAAGAATGTCACGCCAACACATATCCAGAATTAATGATGTGCTTTTCTACATTCATCAAGACATCAGTAAAGATTTGCCCGCTAAAGAGTTAGCTGAAGTCGCCGCTTATTCAGAGCAGCATTTTCACCGAATCTTCAAAAGTGTGGTGGGAGAGTCGATTCATCAATACATCCGCCGTACCCGAATGGAGTATGCGGCGAATCAATTGATGTTTGATACAGGGTCATCCGTTGCCGAGATAGCCAATAAGTGTGGTTTTAGCTCGCTCTCATCGTTCAGCCGCGCATTTAAGGCGACCTTTCATATGGCGCCGGGGGAGTGGAGAAAACACGATTTACAGACGGCAGAAAAGCCGTACCTTAAAGATGCTGAGATTGCGGCGGGTTACCATCGTGTCGCACAAAAGGAACTGCCTGCTCCTAAGATCATGGAGGTGGCACCGCGTTTGGCTGCTTATGTGAGACATACTGGTTACAATCGTTCGATACGTAATGCTTGGCTTATCTTAAAAGCGTGGGCAAATGCTGAAGAGCGCGATTTTAGTCGTCAATTTGGTTTGCATCACTCAAACCCAGCGTGGGTTGAAATGGACCAATGTCGTTATGTTGCCTGTATTGCGATTGATGAGCCGATTAAATATCGCAGTGTGGTTAATCAGATGGTGATACCGGGTGGCTTGCATGCGGTGTTTCGTCTTACTGGTATTTATGGTGAACTGTTGCCCCAGATTAGTCAGGTTCTAGAGCAGTGGTTGCCAAGTTCAGGCTTCAAGCAGCGTTCGACACCGGCATATGTTCACTATCATCAAAACCACTTTCTCAACAGTGAAGAAGCTTTTGAGTTGGACTTCTATCTCCCTGTCAGCTTTTACTAATTTCAATTCGTTAAGGAAACGCGATGTATCTTGTTCTCTACTGCCACAACATCGGCAGCACCGACTTTTCATTTTTTGAAACAGAGGATTTTGACCCAGATGAGGGTTACGTAGTCCGTGGTAAATGGCCGAATGAGAAGGCGTTTCGTGACTACCTGAAAACGGAGTTTGGTGATATGAGTGACTACAAGGTGATTGATTTGATTGCCCAAGGTGCTCAGGCAGAAACGTTAGATGCGAAGGCGCTTGCAGATCTCGCTGAACAACTGTGATCGTCCAAGTTACAGGTATAAAAAAGGCCACACTCCGGAGGTAGAGGTGGCCCAAATGTTTTCTTAGGCTTCCGTCTTACTTATTGTCGCTTACTTGGTCAAGTTAACCAGTGAATCGCGGGTAAGATCTTTTATTGTTTTCGCGCCTGTTAGCGTCATCGCTACACGCATTTCTTTGTCGTAAAGGTCAAGAAGGTTCTCAACACCAGCTTGGCCTTGTGCTGCTAGTGCGTACACAAATGAACGACCTAATAGAGTACAGTCTGCACCCAGTGCCATCATACGAACCACATCAAGACCTGTACGGATACCAGAATCGACCAGAATCTTAGTGTCCCCTTTTACTGCATCGGCAATCGCAGGTAGGGCTTTTGCACTTGAAAGTACGCCGTCAAGCTGACGACCACCGTGGTTTGAAACCACGATACCATCGGCACCAAAGCGAACTGCGTCTTTTGCATCTTCTTCGTCAAGGATACCTTTGATCACCATTGGGCCATCCCAGAAGTCACGAATCCATTCGAGATCCTTCCACGAGATAGATGGGTCAAAGTTATCACCTAACCAGCCGATGTAATCTTCTAGCTTGGTTGGTGTGCCACGGTAAGTGGAGATATTTCCAAGGTCGTGTGGTTTACCAAATACACCCACATCGAATGCCCAGCTTGGATGACGCATTGATTGGAAAATGCGACGTACAGCTGCGTTCGGGCCGCTCATGCCTGAGTGCATATCACGGTAGCGAGCGCCTGGTACTGGCATATCTACAGTGAACACTAGCGTAGTTACACCCGCCGCTTTTGCGCGCTCTAGAACGTTCTTCATGAAGCCACGATCTTTAAGTACGTAAAGTTGGAACCACATTGGGCGTTCAATCTTAGGTGCCACTTCCTCGATTGGACAAACCGATACTGTCGACATCGTAAATGGGATGCCTTTGTTGTCTGCTGCTTTAGCCGCTTGAACTTCACCGCGACGAGCGTACATACCTGTTAGACCAACTGGGGCAAGTGCGATAGGCATTGCTAGTTTTTCACCGAACAGTTCTGTGTCTAAACTCAGTTCCGACATGTCATTAAGAACACGTTGCTTAAGCGCGATTTCAGCTAGGTCTGCTGTGTTGCGGTGCAGAGTGTGCTCGCCGTAAGAACCACCATCAATGTAATGGAAAAGGAATGGAGGTAGCTTAGATTTGGCAGCAGCTCGGTAGTCTGTAGATGCGGAGATAATCATAATCTTTATCCTAAGGTTAGGGCTCGCCTCTCTTCGAAGGCTTACTCTGTCGAATGTGGTGCCGGTTGGAACAGGCGTTTGGAAATAAAATGGCGTCAACGTACACAGTAATTGCTAGGTTGCTGGCTTCCAGAAGGTGCGTAGTCAACGAGTAACCAGTACAAACGTTCGCGGTGTCGGGGAATGAACGCTGACGCCAAGTTGGGTGGCGGTGATATGAACACCGCCGAATTTAAGCTTAACGCATTAGAGCGTCAGTAACGTTGAATCCGTAAATAACCACAAGACCAATGATGCCTGTCATTACTAGGTAGTAGAACGTTGGGATAACTGTCTTACGTAGTGTTGCACCTTCGCGGCCTAGTAGACCTACTGTTGCTGATGCTGCAACCACGTTGTGAATCGCAATCATGTTACCTGCTGCAGCACCTACCGCTTGTAAAGCAACCACTACCGCACTCGAGATAGTCAGCGTTTGAGCAACTTCGAACTGGAATTGGCTAAACATCATGTTCGATACTGTGTTTGAACCCGCGATGAAAGCGCCCAGAGCACCCACTGTTGCACTCAATGCAGGGAAAGCAGAGCCTACAAGGTCAGCGGCGAAGTTTGCTGTTGTTACAGGCATACTCGCTAGGTCAGCTGCATTCACTCCAGAGTTGATGAAGATACGAACCATAGGGATAGTGAACACCAGTACGAAACCTGCACCAATCAGTGTTTTACTTGATTCACCGAATGCTTTCGCTAGTGGCGCAGCGCTACGGCCTTGAATCAGAACAGCAACCAGAGCAACGAATACTAGGATACCGCCCGGTAGGTAAAGAGGCTGAATCGCAGTGCTCACGCCAGTTTCACCAAGAATGTTGCTGAACGATAGGCTAACGCTCTTCAGGAAGCCTTTGAACTCAGGGCTAACACGGCTAGCAACAAGAGTGACAGCAAGTAGTACGTATGGAGCCCAAGCGCGAGCCATGCTCATCTTCTGCGCGCCCTTGTTCTCATCAAGGTCGATTTTTAGAGAACCTAGCCATTCCGCTGGCCACTTGTCTTCGCTCTCGAAGTCCCACTTTGATTTTGGTACTAGGAAGCCACGTTTTGCTGCTGTAACAACAATTGCAAGACCAATTAGACCACCAATTAGAGATGGGAACTCAGCACCTAGGAACACGCCTGTTAGTGCGTAAGGGATGGTGAACGCTGCACCTGCAAATAGTGCGAACGGTAGAATGTCTAGGCCTTCAGTCCAGCTCTTGTTCTTACCGAAGAAGCGAGTCAGCATCATTGCCATTAATACAGGAATCATCACACCGACAGTTGCGTGAATCATCGCAACGCTTGATGTGATTTGTTGTAGGTAAGCGTCCCATGTTGAGCCATGAGCTACTAGGCTTTCACCGATGTTATGTGTATCTAGACCCTTGTTTACACCAACGATGATAGGCGTACCTACCGCACCGAAAGAAACTGGTGTAGATTGGATCATCATACCCATTAGTACCGCTGCAAGCGCAGGGAAACCGATAGCAACCAATAGAGGTGCCGCGATAGCTGCTGGAGTACCAAAGCCAGATGCGCCCTCAATGAAAGAACCGAAACACCAAGCGATGATGATGGCTTGTACGCGACGGTCTGCTGAGATGTCGGTGAATCCGTTACGAATTGTTGTAATGGCTCCGGTGTGCTTCAAAGTGTTAAGTAAGAAGATAGCGCCGAACACAATCCAGAGAACCGATACAGTGATACCAAAACCTTGGAATACAGATGCCAACACACGAGTGCTCGACATGTCCCAACCAAATAGTGCGATAAGTACGGTTAGACCAAAGGCCACCGGCATCGCTTTCTTCGCTGGCCAATTTAGGCCAACCAGCAAGATAGCTGCCATAACTATTGGCGAAAATGCCAATAGAGCTAATAGAGTTTCATTCATGGGTACTTCCTCGTCCTTGCCTCAATCCATTTAGGTTTGAAGTGACTTACACGTTATTGTTTTTTGTTATTACAACGGCAGTGGTTGTAATGGGTTTGTTAATTTGGCGTGAATTTACCCCTTTATTTTTTATAGATATAGGGAAATAATGAAAATAATTAATTCCAAAATTGGCATAATAACATGCGTGCAGACGACTTAATCCTGTTTTCACAGGTAGTAGAAATGGGCTCATTTAGTAAGGTTGCGGAGCAAAATAACCTTACAAATTCGGTAGTTAGCAAAAGAATCGCTCGTTTAGAGGAAGAGATAGGTGTTCAATTATTATATCGCACAACGCGCAAATTAACGCTGACTGAGGCGGGCAAGGCGATCTTGCATGGGGCCAAAAATGTGAAGCAGGCAACCCAAGAGGCTATGGACGCTGTTTCAGGCTTTGGTGAAAATGTCAGCGGTCACATCAAAATGTCTGTCCCGAGTATTTCTGGTGATTTGATATTGGCCGACGCTGTGGCGGAGTTTTGTAACATGCACCCGGGTCTAACTGTCGATATGTCACTCGATAATCGCTTTGTTGATCTGGTGAACGATGGCTTCGACTTGGTGATTCGTACCGGATATCTGGAAGATTCAAGCTTGATTGCGCGCCATATTCTCGACTCGCAATGGGTAGTATGCGCTTCGCCTTCTTATATTGCTCGCAATGGTAAACCACTCATCCCGACCGATTTAGTCAAACACAATTGTTTGCAATATGCTTACCAGACAACCGGCGCAAGTGAGTGGCAGTTCATTCGAGAGGGGCAAGGTGATAACAAATACATAGTGCGTGTTTCAGGCTCGTTCTCCACGGATAACGCGACGGCTCTGAGAAAGGCTGCGTTGGGTGGACACGGCATTGCCTATGTGCCGCGCTGTTTGGTTTATCACGATATCCGCAACGGCCAGTTGGTGGACTTGTTTCCAGATATCGTTGGTAAAAAACTGGGCATCTACGCGGTTTACCCTTTTACCCGTCAACCACCGAATAAGATCAAGATGTTGATTGAGCACATTCGTGCCCGCTATTTGGCGATTTCGCACTACTTTTAATTAGTTGGTCTTTAGTTAAGGTTACGTTTTGGTGCAATTGGTTACTTGATTTAGCCGCATCAATTCGTCATCTTATTTGCGAATTATTATCATTTGAAATCTAAGGAAGAGGGAAGAATGAACAACAACGCCTACCCACATACAGAGCAGCAGAGCGTCTCTGACGACTACTTTGGTACGCAAGTAAAGGATCCTTATCGCTGGTTGGAGGATGATACTAGTGAAGAAACGGCTGCTTGGGTAGAGTCGCAAAATGCCCTGACGTTTGGTTACCTGTCTGATATCCCTTTTCGAGATGCTTTGCGTGAACGTATTGCTAAGGCACAGGACTACAAGAAGAGTTCTCAACCTTTTGTACGCGGCGAGTATACCTACTTCTATAAAAATGATGGGTTACAAAATCACAGCATTCTTTATCGCAGCAAGGATGGCGGCGAACCAGAAGTTTTCTTAGATCCAAACACATTCTCGCAAGACGGAACTACCTCATTAGGCTCAGTGTCATTTTCCAAAGATTATAGCTTGGTGGCTTATAGCATCTCTGAAGGCGGCAGTGACTGGCGCAAGATTTTTGTAATTGATGTAGAAACCAAGCAGCAGCTAGAGCCAGAAATTGTTGATGCAAAGTTCACAGGCGTATCTTGGCTTGGTAATGAGGGCTTTTATTACTCTAGCTACGACAAACCCGATGGTAGCCACCTTTCTGCGCGAACTGAGCAGCATAAGCTCTATTATCACGAGCTAGGAACGTCTCAGAGCAGTGATAAGGTGGTATTTGGTGCCAAACCAGAACAAGCGCATCGTTACGTCCATGGATACACCACAGAAGACGACAACTACCTGATCATTTTGGCTCAAGAGTCGACATCGGGTAATCGTATGTTCTACATCGATTTATGTAGCAAGTCGCAATCAATCCACACAGTGGTCGATCACGTCGACAGTGATACCCATTTGATTGATAACCAGGGTAGCCAATTCATTCTGTACACCAACCTTGATGCGCCAAACGGTCGTGTGGTGAGCCTAGATACTGAGACTCAGCAATGGAATGATATTATCCCGGAGCGAGAGCAACCGTTGGATATCACAACCGGTGGTGGTTACTTGTTGGCACATTACATGGTGGATGTGCTGTCAAAGTATGAGCAGTTTGATTACCAAGGTAACAAAGTGCGAGATATCGAATTGCCAGCGCAAGGAGCGGCAAGTGGACTCGGTGGTGAGCGAGAGCAAAAAGAGCTTTACTACACCTTTACCAACTATGTGACGCCGCCAACCATCTTCTCGTTTGATGTAGAGACGGGCGAGTCTAACGTGTTTGAAAAATCACAAGCGCCATTTGAGAGTGAGCAATACCAGTCAGAGCAAGTGTTCTACAGCTCAAAAGACGGCACTCGAGTGCCAATGCTTATCTCTTATAAAAAGGGGACTAAGCTTGATGGCGCTGCACCAACGATTTTGTATGGTTATGGCGGCTTCAATGTCAGCCTCCCTCCTTCGTTCTCTGGCAATGTCGCGAGCTGGCTGGAACTTGGTGGCATCTATGCAGTTCCTAACCTGCGTGGTGGCGGCGAATATGGTAAAGCGTGGCACAACGCTGGCACACAGCAGCAGAAACAGAACGTGTTTGATGATTTCATTGCAGCGGCTGAGTTCTTGATTGAGAACAACTACACGAGTTCCAGCAAATTAGCGATTCGAGGCGGCTCTAACGGTGGCTTGTTAGTTGGAGCTTGTATGACTCAGCGCCCTGAGCTGTTCCAAGTGGCACTGCCTGCCGTTGGTGTGCTGGATATGCTGCGCTACCACACCTTTACCTCAGGTGAGGGTTGGGCTTATGACTACGGCACGTCTGCGCAAAGCAAAGAGATGTTCGAGTACCTACTGGGCTATTCACCTGTACATAATGTTAAAGAAGGGCAATCTTACCCGGCTACATTGGTGACAACAGCGGACCACGATGATCGTGTTGTACCCGCGCACTCATACAAGTTTATCTCTGAGCTGCAGCTTAAACACCAAGGTGAGCAACCCGTGATGATTCGTATTGATGTGAATGCGGGCCACGGAGCAGGTATGCCGCTCAACAAAGCGATTGATCTATCGGCTGATACTTATGCCTTTACTCTTTGGAATATGGGAATTAAGGAGTTGAGCGTTTAGCTATCGCTCATTCTTTAGGTGTAAAAAAGAGGTACAAAAAAAGTCGCATCCGTGCGACTTTTTTCATTTTTGGCGGCCAAACCAATTTGCTATATCCACTCTGTAGCAATCCATTAATGCAAATTTTCAGAATGTATTTATATGACGTTGTTAATGTGAATTAGTTCCACTTACGCAGCATCTTTTTTCGGTTTTTCATCAAGATCGAACGACGCATCGATGAGTTTTTGCGTGTATTCATGCTGTGGATTTTGGAAAATGTCTTCCGCTGTACCTTGCTCCATCACTTCACCCTTCTGCATCACCAAAACACGATCGGATAGGGCTTTTACCACCGACAAGTCATGACTGATGAACAAGAAGCCAATGTTGTGTTTGGCTTGAATGTCTTTAAGAAGATCAATCACGGTTAGCTGTACTGAACGGTCAAGTGCCGATGTTGGCTCATCCAGCAAGATGAACGAAGGCTCAAGGATAAGCGCTCGTGCAATCGCGATACGTTGACGTTGTCCGCCTGAGAACTCATGTGGGTAACGGTTGATTGAGTTTGGTTCTAAGCGAACCTCGATCAGTGCTTTACGTGCACGCTCCAAACGCTCTTTCTTAGTTAGATGAGGCTGGTGGACGGTCAATCCCTCAGTGATGATCTCACCGACCGTCATACGTGGTGATAACGAGCCGTATGGGTCTTGGAACACCATCTGCACATCTTTCTTAAGGTTGTGGCGCTCTTTATCCGTTAACAGACTCACGTCTTGGCCTTTGTAAACAATGCGACCGGTAGATGGCAGAAGACCGATTAGAGCACGACCTAAGGTCGACTTACCTGAACCTGACTCACCAACAATACCTAAGGTTTCACCCTGCTTAAGCTTAAGCGAGATGCCTTTCACAGCCTCAAAGTATTGGCAACGGCTTTTAATAAAGTGCGGCTTAACGAGGAACTTAACGCGAATATCGTCCGCTTCCAGTAGTTGTGGCGCTGACTCTTCAATCGGTGTTTTTGAACCTTTTGGTACTGAGTTGATCAGCATGCGAGTGTATTCGTGTCTTGGTGCTTCAAACAGCGGGACAGTCTCGCCTTCTTCGACCAATTCACCCTTACACATTACTAATACGCGATCCGCGAAGTGTTTTACCACACCTAAATCATGGGTAATGAACAGAATCGCCATACCCATCTTGGCTTGGATCTCTTTGATAAGAGACAGCACTTCAGCCTGAACGGTCACATCAAGTGCCGTGGTTGGCTCGTCGGCGATAAGAATGTCTGGCTCATTAATCAGCGCCATCGCGATCATGATGCGTTGTAACTGACCGCCAGAAAATTCGTGTGGGTATTTAGTGTAGGCTTGGCTTGGATTCGGTAGGTGCACCAGATCAAACAACTCTAAAACGCGCTCTTTGGCTTGCGCTTTTGAGACGTTGCGGTGACACATGATCGCTTCTGCGACTTGAATGCCGACACGTAGATAAGGGTTTAGCGACGTCATCGGTTCTTGGAAAATCATGCCGATACGATCACCACGCACCGCTTGCATCTCACGCTCAGATTTATCGAGAATCGATTCGCCTTCAAACTCGATGTACGACTCTGGATGGATGATGGCGTTATCTGGTAATAGGCTCATAAGAGCGTTGGAAGATACCGATTTACCAGAACCGGACTCACCCACAATCGCGAGGGTTTCGCTTGGGTTGAGCGTGAAGTTAATGCCCTTTACCGCATCAATGATTCCATCATTGGTTTTAAAACTCACGGAAAGGTTATTGACCTTAAGGATGGCTTTGTCTGACATGATACGTCCTTATTCAGTTTAAGACATTAGGTGATGGGTAGGTGTCGTGCGTCGACTTTAATTGTCCAAAGTAGTGATGCGCTCTTTGAAGTTGCTCTAGCTCTAGCATCCAGTGAGCGTTGCGTTGTGCGCTACAAAAAGCGATCAAATGTCTGAGGAGTTCTTCGCTCTGCTGTTCTAGTAGCGAATGAGTACGCTTGATCAGGGAGTTATCTTCTAAAGAAATGAACTGCATCAAGGCGTAGGTTTGATTCAATGTGTCAAAGGCATCTTGCTGCTGACCCAGTTTATTGAGGATTTCTGCTTGAGAAATACTGGCGTCACGCAGTCCTGTCAGTAAACAAGCGAACTGACAAGGTTTGACATCGTTTTGGAAAGCGGCATTTTGAATATGGTGTGGAAGCGAACTCAGAACATCGCCGTACAGACGTTGAGCTTCTGGCCAATGGCCCTGCTCCATGAGTTGTTCCGCTTTAAGGTAGTGCATCCAGCATCGTTCTAAATCCATCTTCTCAGCCTCTAAATTATAAGACCAAAGAATGTTAATGATATTTATTATCAAATGCAAACAAAAACCATTTGGTTTGTTTCAAATGTTAAATCATTTTAGTGTCACTGATTTCTGTTAGTTTCATTGATTTACAGCGAAATCGTTCGTTATTTGTTCAGTTGAACCGTGATGTAGCGTAAGTCACTAAATTTAGAAGAAATTACATCTACACTTATTTGAACTATACCCATAAGAAAAGGATTAAGGAGGCGGCGATGGCGATTCAAAGACTCAACTCAGAGCAACTGTATCAGGTAGCTGAACTTGAAAAGTTGCCTTGTAAGTCGACCAAGGAACTGGCTCCCATTGATGAGATAGTTGGACAAGAACGCGCGCAGAAAGCGGTCGAGTTCGCTATGTCGATCAAGGAAAAGGGTTACAACATTTATGCGATAGGCCGTAATGGTCTTGGTAAACGAACCATGATCTTGCGTTACCTTAATCGTCACCCACAAGAGCCGGACCAACTGTTTGACTGGTGTTATGTCGCGAACTTTGACGATATTCGTACCCCAAAGGTGCTCAAGTTACCAAGTGGTGTGGGTATTAGTTTAAAGCAAGACATTGAAAAACTGATGCGCAAGCTCCTAAAAGCGATGCCGTTGGCGTTTGATAACGAGATGTACTTTGGCCGCGCAGATACGCTGAAGAACCAACTTGCAAGCAAACAGCAGGTGGCACTTGAGGCGATCAGTCTAGAAGCGAAAGAGAAGGGTATTAACCTGACTATTACCTCGAAAGGTGATTATCAGTTTGTGGCGATGAACGGTGAAGAGCTGCACACGGAGGAGACCTTCGACCAACTCTCTGTTGAAGAGCAAGAACAGTTCGACAAGAGTATTGATGCACTCGAAGTAGGGTTGCGCACCATCTCTAGAGAGCTCACTGAGCTAGAGGAGACTTACACTGAGAAGATCCAGAAACTTAATGACGACACCACTCGTGATGTAATCACTCACTTTATCAAACAGTTGAAGCAGGATTACAGCAAGTATCCAGAGATCAAAAAGTATCTTACGGCACTGCGCAAAGACATCGTCGAGAATGCGGAAATCTTCCTAGAAGAAAGCAATGAACAGGCGGAGATCGCCACAGCGTCTCTAGATAAAAAGCTGCCTCGCCGCTACAAAGTCAACGTATTGGTCAGCCAGAAAGAGCAGCAACTGCCAATCGTTGTCGAAGACAATCCGAACTACCACTCGCTGTTTGGTTATGTTGAGACGGCGACCTTCAAGGGGACGGTATTTACGGATTTCTCTTTGATTCGTGCTGGTAGCTTACACCGCGCGAATGGTGGTGTGTTGCTGATGGATGCGGTGAAGGTGCTAGAGCAGCCTTACGTTTGGGATGGTCTCAAGCGTGCGCTTCGCTCACGTCAGCTGAGCCTGACTTCGTTAGAGAAAGAGGTCACCTTAACAGGGGCGGTTTCGCTTGACCCTGAGCCAATCCCATTGGATGTGAAGATCATTCTGTTCGGTGATTACCGCACTTACCAACTGCTTCAGCATTATGATGCGGAGTTTGGTGAGCTATTTCGCGTGACTGCCGATTTCGAAGATGAAATGAAACGCACCGCGGATTCAGAGCTGCACTACGCGCGCTTTATTTCGAGTATCGTTCATGACAACGGCATGCTGCATTGTGACCGAAAAGCAATTGCCCGCATCATCGAGCACAGCTCTCGTCAGGCTGGCGATCAGAGCAAGCTGTCTTTACACTCGGCTCATATCGCGAACCTGTTGCGTGAGTCCAACTATGTAGCCAAAGGCTCAAACTCGAATCTAATTCGAGCAGGTCATGTTGAACAAGCATTGGCAAATCAGCAGCTGCGTGTGGGTCGATTACAAGATAGCGTGATGGAGACCTTTACCAACGGCACAACTCTGATGCGAGTTGAAGGAGAAGCCGTCGGACAAGTGAATGCGTTGTCGGTGCTGAGTACGACTGATCATATGTTCGGTGCGCCAAACCGTATCACAGCGACGACTGCTTACGGTGATGGTGAGGTGATCGATATTGAGCGAAACGTTGATCTTGGTGGCAGCATCCACTCGAAAGGGGTGATGATCTTGTCGGCTTACCTCTCTTCTGTGTTTGGTAAAACCGCAAAAGTGCCACTCACCACCAACATCACTTTCGAGCAGTCGTATGGCGGGGTAGATGGAGACAGTGCGAGTATGGCCGAGTTCTGTGCCGTTGTGTCTGCTTTCTCAAAACAGCCTAACCGACAAGACATCGCGATTACGGGCTCGATGAACCAGTTTGGTGAATCGCAGCCTATTGGTGGTGTGAACGAGAAAATCGAAGGCTTCTTCGATGTGTGTGAAATCAAAGGGCGCAGTAATACTCAAGGCGTCATTATTCCACGCTCTAACGTGCACAATTTGATGCTACGTAGCGATATCGTGAAGGCGGTAGAGAAAGGTGAGTTTAACATCTGGGCTATTGAGCATGTGACTGAAGCGATCGAGCTGTTTACGGGTAAACCTGCAGGTGAGCCAAGTGACGAAGGTAGCTATCCGATTGATACCATCTTTGGTATTGCTCAAGCGAAACTCAATGCGCTGAGAAAATAGCGAGATAGACACAAGCAAAAGGTTAGCCTCGCTTGTGTCACCGTTCCTAACGAAAACAGCCATCAAATACGATGGCTGTTTTTATTGGATATACGTTTGGAAGCTTGGCACTTGGTGATTTTAGCCTTGTCTCAGGCGTAATTTCGTCCCATCAAACTTCAATTTGCTTAGAAGGTTGCGTGCATTAGTGCGTCCAACCTCGTCAAATTCGACGCCATATCTGGCATAGTGGGTCGATTTTTGAAGGTTACAGATCACCCCTTTTAATGGCGGTAATAAAGGACCATTGTAGTTGTCTGGCGAGATCTCAATCGAAACGCGCTCAGCCACCTGAAGGTTTCTTGAGGTCGGTGACGTGACAAATCGACACCCACTCTTTGAAAGGTCGCGGATTTCACAATCAGTGCGCTGATCATTGATGTTGATCTTGCCTGCTAGGTTGACCTCATAACGAGTCTCTTTACGCAGTTGTGTTACCTGCATAGTACTTGGCGTTGACAAGATCAGTAGTGGGAAGGGTTCACCGATGTTGTGGTGAATCTGACTTCTAAAGTGGATCAGTGCGCCTTCACCTCGAAGAGAGTATGCGCGAACGGTCATCCAGAAGCCCTCTTGAAAGAAAAAGCCAAGATCGTCTGATGAGACTTCAGGAACTTCAATCAAGATGCAGTTTTCACTGTGGGTGCCAATGAATTTGGTGGTGGCTAAGAATTTACTGCCAACTGGGGTAGTTATGTTGAGAGTCAGTTCACTGCCGTGCTCAATCATCGCCAACGCATCCGTGCTGTTGATGGTTGATACGGTGCGATTTCGCGGATCTTGCAGTGATTGGTTCGGCTCCACAGGTTTCTTTAGTGGTGCGTTCATTGTGTTTTCTCCATGCGCCAACATGCGTTGTCTGACAATAGACGGTTCTTACGTGCTAGATTTAGGTAAGTGAGGTGATTGAATGTTGAATCTGATGTGGCTGTGTCCATTTCAGATTTATTTGTAATCCCCACTACATCGTTTTATTTATATGCACATGCGTTAGTCTATTAACATCAATCCAAGACTTCAATTGTTTATCGTTTAGCATGTCGAATATTTATAGGAGTTGAGAATGCAGGCAGTAAAATGGGATCAGGAAGCCCAAAAAATAACGGTAGAGCTAGCTCCCGAACAGTATGCTGTGGTGAAATACCAGCAACAAGGACAGGTGCTTCACATTACCTCAACTCGCGTTCCGGATGAGCTACAAGGGAAGGGCATGGGCAAAGTGATGATGGAAGCGGTACTTCCAGAGATCGAAAAGGCGGGCTTTAAAATTGTCCCTGTCTGCAGCTATGTTGTGCACTACATGGCAAGGCAAAAACAGTGGTCTCATCTACTTGCAGATGAGGCATAACGAGAAAAGTATGTCTTGTTTAACCACAGATTCTACAACACGATTGTACAATGCTATTGCCCACTCTATTCATGGTTCTGAGCGCCACCAAGTCGAAGTGATTCAGCGCTTATGGGGAGGATACGGAGAGCTAGTTCGCTTACACTTCCCAGATGCAACGGAGGTAGCCAGTGTTATCGTCAAACATGTCGCACTGCCGGACAAAACCGAACATCCTAAGGGATGGAATACCCAGCTTTCACACCAGAGAAAAGTAAAGTCATATCAGGTTGAAACCTCTTGGTATCAAGGGTTTACTCAAGAATATGATCCACATTGCCCTGTACCTATTGGTTTGCAATGTCAGCAAACTGAGGGTGAGTGGCTGATCGTCATGCAGGACCTAAAGACGCTCGGCTTCCCAAACACATCCAACTTTGATGTGCTAGCGAGTGAAGTCGAGGGTTACAGTCTTGAAGAGGTGCAGCAGCGCAATGCTTGTTTACGCTGGCTTGCGCATTTCCACGCGAAACATATCAACATAAACCCGAGTGATGTATCGAGTTTGTGGGAAACTGGCACCTATTGGCATTTAGCAACGCGACCGGATGAACTGAGTGTATTGGATGATCAAGCTCTCAAGACAAACGCTGAGAAGATTGATCATAAGTTGAAAGAGTGCTCTTACCCAACATTAGTGCATGGTGACGCCAAGTTAGCCAACTTCTGTTTTGATGTTGAAAATAAAAATGCGGCAGCAGTCGATTTTCAATACGTAGGGCTTGGCTGTGCCATGAAGGATGTGGCGCTGTTTATGAGTAGTGCGATTAGGCCAAGAGATTGTGCAGAGCGAGAGAGCGAGGTGTTAAATGTCTATTTTGAGCAGCTTACTCACGCATTGGCACTCTATCAGCCACAATTAAATGCAGTGCAAGTCGAAGTGGCTTGGCGCCCTATGTTTGCAACCGCATGGGCCGATTTTCAACGCTTTGTTAAGGGCTGGAGCCCAAATCACTGGAAGATTAACCCATACACTGAGCAGCTAACGAAAAAAGCGCTCAGTGAGATGAACGAACAGGAGTTTGTTGATGTTCGATAAAACTGCAAGCTGGAAGACGCCGCAGAACTTTTTATTGCTGATTTCGATTATTGTCCCGATCGCGTTTTCTAGCTGGATGGCACTGTTGAACAACTTTGTTGTTGAGCGAGCTAACTTTGACGGTGCTGATATTGGGTTACTTCAGAGTGTACGTGAAATCCCAGGCTTTCTTGCGTTTACGGTTGTGTTTGTGTTGGCCTTTATTCGCGAGCAGCGATTCATGTTGGTCTCACTGGCAATGCTGACTGTGGGCACCGCAATCACGGGTCTGTTTCCAACATTGACGGGGCTTCTGCTTACAACGATTTTAATGTCGACTGGCTTTCACTACTTTGAAACCCTGAAGCAATCGCTGTCGCTGCAATGGCTAAGCAAAGAAGAAGCGCCGGAGATGCTGGGTAAGATGATCTCAGTCGGTGCGCTGGCTTCTCTTGTTACCTACGGTTCGATTTGGGTGATGTTGGAGCAACTGAAGCTCGATTTTGCATGGGTTTACGGTATTACCGGTGGGATAGGTTTCTTGCTTGTATTGGTAATGACCTTTGGTTTTCCTGAATTTAAAACCGAGACCCAGCAGAATAAAAAGTTGGTACTGCGTAAACGCTACTGGCTCTACTATGCATTGACCTTTATGAGCGGAGCACGTCGACAGATCTTTACCGTATTTGCAGGCTTCTTGATGGTAGAGAAGTTTGGCTATTCTGCAGCCGATGTGACGCTACTGTTCTTGATTAACTATCTATTCAACTTCTTATTTGCAAAACGTATTGGTAAGTTCATCGGAGTCGTTGGTGAGCGCAAAGCCCTGATGTTTGAATACGTTGGCTTGATTGGCGTGTTCGTCGGCTATGGCTTGGTGCAGAGCGCTGAGTGGGCTGCCGCTCTGTACGTGATTGATCATCTGTTCTTTGCATTGGCATTGGCGATTAAAACCTACTTCCAGAAGATCGCAGATCCAGCAGATATGGCTTCAACGGCAGGAGTTTCTTTCACCATTAACCATATAGCAGCCGTTGTTATCCCGGTGGTGTTTGGTGTTATCTGGCTAGCTTCTCCAGCAACTGTATTCTTTATTGGTGCTGCGATGGCGGGTGTCTCTTTGCTACTGTCTCTGAACATTCCTAAGATTCCTGAAGATGGCAATGAGGTGCGTTACTTTAGTTGGCGATAGCAATAGATTACTTTGATGAAGTTTGAATAAAACAAAAGCTCCAATGTCGCCATTGGAGCTTTTTGTATCTGAATGGATTTAACTACAGCGTTGGTTTTATGAGGCCAGTTTATTACTGACTTACCTTTAACCCGCTGCGTAGTTTGAACATGTTCTTTGGCGCTTTGGTCAGTAAGATACCAAACAGCAGTGGCAACATGAGAATCAGTGACTGTTCCGCAAGCATTTCACCGTTGATTACGGCTGAAATCACGAGCGCAACCACTGGGAAAATTAGGAAACAGATTGAAGCTTGGAACGGTGTCGACACTTGTCCCAGTTTGAAGTAAGCCACAATGCCACCGACACTTGCTACAAAACCTAAGTAGACAACGGCAGAGATTGAGTCCCAAGTAAACGCAGACACATCGACGTTTTCACCAACAGCAGACACTGCGAATAAGAAAATGGCAGCGATGAAGCTTGGTACCGCGTTGTAAGTCAGTACTTCAATGTCTTTACAGTGCTTCTGAACCAGTACGTACATGACTGCGTGAATCGCAACCGCTAGACCAAGAGATACAGTACCAATTAGGTAGTCTTCACCACCCATTTGCATCTCATTCCCTAGGATTAGACATAAGCTGATCACGGCTGTGATAAGACCAAAAATCTGGTGCTTAGCAAGGCGCAAACCTAGGAACAGACCCGACATCAACATCACGGCGACAGGCATGTTGGCAAAGATAATGGAAGCGAGACCTGAAGAGATGTACTGCTCACCATAGATCATTAGGGTGAACGGAATAGCAAAGTACATCAGAGCGACAATTAAGATCCACTGGCGCTTGCCTTTTGGAAACAATAAAGGCTGGTTGAATACTTTGGCTAGTACGACTAGCAGAGGTGCCGCCAAAAGGAAACGCAGTGCCGTAGCAAAGATTGGTGGGATAGAGTGCAAAGCAACTTCCATCGCAAACCAAGTGGTGCCCCAAATAAGACACACCGACAAAAAGAGCAAAACAGTAAAAGACTTCGAATTCATGGTGACTTCCCAATACTTATAATTGTAAATCATAGGCTTGTGCCGCCTAATTGATGTGCCACAGTATAAGGAGCTCGCAAGAGAAAAAATTTGCCTTTTTATCTCTAATTTGGAAGTTTGGTGAAATATTTTTCCTTTTATTGCTTTTTTTTGGAAAATATTTTCACTCAAGTAAGTTAATGTAATATCATTGTTCTTTGTGAGGGTATATTGAGTGTTTGAATGGAAAAATCCCCTTTATCCAAGATACGAAAATAAAGGGGTGAGAGTTACCAAATGAAACGGTAAAAAGGTTCAAATCTCAACAGGGTTCTAGAACCTTAAGTTAAACCCCAGTTCCACGCTGCCATCAGAGCGAAATACATCTCCAGGACTGACTCGTTTTTGCCCAAAGGTGTATTTCACATAAGGCTCTACCCACTTAGGTTTTAAAGTGAAAGTGACGTCTTGGCTGTTGTAATAGCCTTTTGCTCCCGTTAATTGGCGATCATGACTGAAAGAATAAGAAAAGCTCATGTGCTCGGAAGGTGAGTAGCTCGTACCTATGGTGTTCTTCCATTCGCGATTGGCATCATGAAGGTCAGCAAGCGAGAATTTTCGCCACTCATGCGAGGTATTGGCAAACAACATGATATTTTCTGATAGTGCTGTCCCACCAAAGAGCCCAACGTCATAAATATCAATAAGATCTGCACGACCATAGCTGACAAAGGCTTCGGTATAGAACTGGCCGAGTACTACGCCATAGCCTGTGCCAAGCTCTAGGTAGCCTTCACTGTCGATCTCAGCATTAATATTGATGGCATCAGTCGCTTGAATCACGCCAGATACGGTGCCGACCCATGTATCGCCAGCTTTGGCGGTTTGAAAGCTGAGGCTTGGTTCGTGGTAGCTTAATTGTTGTAGCTGGTGGTCATTGGCGGAAACACTAAGCGTTACCAGCATAGCCAAAGATATTTGTTTCATATCAATCTCAAACTTGGTTCAAACAAAAAGGAGCCACTTAAAAGCGGCTCCTTTGCTTTGATTCGCTGTTTTATTTAGCCGCGGCTCACACGGTCTTTCACAGCTTGTTTGATTTGCTGACGTTGCTCTTGAGAAAGCGATTGAACTTTTTGTTTTAGTTCTGCTTTTTGCTCCGCTGTTAGGTTTGGTTTCGCCGGAATCCAATCATTGATTGCATCTGATATAGCAGCCTTTGCTGCGCTACGAAGCTCTTCTACTGTTTTTCTTTCACCGGTTAGTAAGTAGTAACCTAAAGAGTTTCCTTGAAGGTCCATTTCAATATTGGCGATTTTAAGCATGGTTAGTTTGTTGTCTTGAGACCACTCTTTAGTCATCTCTTTAGTTACGGTCCAAGCTTTAATACGCATCTCTTCGTTAACTGCACCCGCACCTTCATTTGCTACAAAAGCTAGAGCTAGGAACTTCTGCTCTTCTTTGGTTAGGTGTGTCATCGCTTCTTTGTATGCATTTACTGTTTTAACGGAAACAATGCTGAAATCTTCACCACCAGCGATAATTGCACCAGTAGGGGTATCAGTAATTGTTACTTCACTCGCGCCAAGAGTAATAACTAGTTTGTTATCGTCAACCACTTCGAATTCGAAACCGATGCCATAATCTGGGTCTGTGATAATTGGATGATCAGGAGTGATTGGTAAGCCATATTCAGGATCGATTTCAATCGGGTGATCAGGTAGTAATGGCAGACCAAAATCTGGATCGATCTCGATTGGTGTATCAGGTGTAATAGGTACTCCAAAATCAGGGTCAATTGGTTCACGTACGTCTGAAACAATGAGACGCCCATTCTCAACTGTTAGTACAACTTCACCGCCATGATTACCTTGGAAAATGATTGCGTTGTCTTCTTTCTGAATATAACCGATGGTGTCACCGTTGATGTCTTTTACTACATCTCCATCAGTGATGTAGATCGTACCATCTACGCTAATGACAGTGTGTCCGTTAGAGCCTTGGATCAAACCTGCCATGTGGTTTCCTTCATCTCCATCCACAACTGCAGCGCTGAAAACTTCGCCTTCCACATATTGAACATCCGCAATACCGTCTTGTGCTGCTGGTGGATTGCTACTCGAACCAGAAGAAGAACAGCCAGCTAGGAAAGAAGCGGCGATTAGGGTACTTAGTAATTTTAGTTTCATGGATCTACTCTCAAAAAAGTTAAGGAACTCGTGGTGCGTCTTGCAGTTTTGATGGCGTTCCTAGCCGATGAGAGAAGTATATGGAGTGGACAAAACAGCCTCTAATCGCTTGATGGAATAGAGGCTTTAACGTTCGGTTATTAATGAGAGAGCAGAAACAGCGTGATAACTCAGGGTTATTATTGAACCTTTTGAGAATCGCCGTTCAGCAGATTCTCGAGGATCTTTTTCAGCCACAGTGTTGTTGGACTATTGCGGTTTTTGTGGTGGTAGTAGGCGCACATCGTTGGCTGTACATCTTTGCTGTCGAACAAAAGGTTGATGGCTCTCAGCGATGTCTTTTGTTCAATCTCTAAGAACTTAGAGGCAGGGAAAAGCATGTCGGAGTTACGCACCACGTCGATAACTGCAGACGGCAGTTCAGAGCGAAAACCAATATTGGCTTTGTGACCCTTAATCTTCAGTATTTTCTCAGCCAGTGACTGATGCGAGTTCCAGTCGACCGCGATAACAGAGGCCAGCTCGAAATTCACACCATCCTTTACCTCGATGAAATCGCCTTGATAAGGGTGGTCTTCGCGTACGTAACCTTTAAACGTATCTTGCGCAATGCGCTGTTGAAGTAGCTCTTTGGGTGCGTGGTTGATCTCGTAGTTCAAGCCGATATGAACCTCATCATTGATGATGTCGGTCATGGTCGTGCCTGACCAGTTCAGAAGCTGAACCTGTACATGTGGGGCTTGCGCGCGAATCGCTTTAAAAAGTTTGCTAGAAAGGGAGCTAAGCAGATACGGCGAGAGTGCAACTTTAATGATGCCTTGTAGTTCGGCGGGGTTGAACTCGTTGCTGTTGTTCAACGCGCACGACAGTTCGTCCAGTATCGGAGAGATACTTTCTGCGAGCAGGTTTGCATGTTCAGTCGCTCGTAAGCCGTGATGTGTTTTAACGAACAGTTCATCATCGAAATGATCACGCAGGCGCTGGAGAGCTTTACTTACCGCGGGTTGAGAGACAAAAAGGCGTTCTGATGCTTTTCTCATGTTGCGTTCTTGGTGCAGTATGATGAACGTTCTCAGAAGGTTGAGATCGAGATTCGCGAATAAGTCTTTTGCCATTTTGCCCCCTAACGTCACGTGTACTCTTTAATCATAAGACGACGATTCAGGTAGGACAAATTGAAACTTTGTATAGAGAAGAGACCAAATAAATAAAACCCGTGTGAAACGGGTTTTATTTAAGTTTGAAGGGGTTATCTTGCTTTTAGCGGCTTGTTCGGTGCGGGTACCGTTTTAGGTTGTCGAATCGCAAGGATGACTTGAGGGAGTAGCGACATCACGATCATACCCGTCATTAACGAGTACTGAGCGGCAGTAAATGACTCACCCATCAACAGCATACCCATTACGATACCTGCGACTGGGTTAGCAATACCACCAAAGGTAAAGTCGACCACTGACATACGTTGTAGTAGCCATACATACATGCCATAGCCCAGTGCCGTATTCAAACCAATCACCCATAGCAGGCCCATAAAGTTACGCGAATCGAAGTGGGTTACCGCGTTGACGTAAGGTTGTGGGTCAATGAAAGCGTGAACTGCTGAAGCTACAGACAAGATCACACCACCAAGAATCAATTGCCAAGTCAGTACTTTCCACCAGTGCATACGATCGCCGAGTGATTTAGTAATGCTGCTGCCGACAATGATACACATGATAGCGGCAAACATAGCACCTAACCCGACAGGGCTGAGCGAGATTTGACTTGGATTGAACAGCATCCACGCCAGTGAAATTAGACCGACACCCGACAGAGCTTGAATTAGGTTCGGGCGCTGCTTTTTAACAACCCAATGGAAAATCATCGCGAATACAGGTACTGAGATCATACCTACGCCTGAAATGGCAGAAGGTAAGGTGAGAGCCATAACAAAAATCAGACCGAAGAAGGTCGCAATATTGATTAAACCTAGTGTGAAAATGATCTGCCACTCGCCTTTTTTAGGTAGAGTAGGTTTCACGGCAAGCAATAATAACCCTGCAGGCAAAGCACGCAGAGCACCAAGTAGTAATGGTGGCCACTCCTGTAGCGTAAACTGCGTCACTGCATAAGTTGTACCCCAGAAGAAGGCGGGGATCATTGCTAATAATATATTCATCTAAAATATCTTTACGTTAAGATAACTCTTGGTGTGAAGAGTATACCCATAACTAGTGGTTGTAAAGTATCTTTATGTTAAACTAGTTTGAAGCAACTAAGACTAATAACGGAGCGTGATTGCAAATGGATGCTATTGACCGCGTGGTAGAACAATGGGCAAAGGAAAAGCCCGACCTAGAGACAGAGCCGATGGCGATTATGGGCCGAGTAATGCGTATCGCCAAATACATGGAGACACAAGTTGCCGACCTTCATAAACAGTATGATATGAAGCTGGGCGAGTTTGATGTATTGGCGACGTTACGACGCTCTGGCAAGCCTTATCGACTCACCCCATCAGAGCTGATTGGTTCAATGATGTTGACCTCTGGTGCAATGACTAACCGCCTAGATAAGTTAGAAGCCAAAGGGCTTATCAGCCGCGAGCACAGTAAAGAAGACCGTCGCAGTGTGAGTGTTAAGCTCACAAGAAATGGCCTAACCCTGATTGATGAAATGATGACAGAACATGTTGAGATGCAGAAGAAGTTGGTGAAAACCCTCACTGCGAGTCAGAAGAAGAATACCAATCAACTGCTGAAAACATGGCTAAGTGCTTACGAATAAGCGCTTTCTGTACTTCAATATTGATGGCCGTTTAACTGTTTGTAACCGTTTAACTATTGGTTTTTAATAAGTGCCGCCAAGTTAAAACGAAAAACCGAAGCTCAGTGCTTCGGTTTTTTTATTGATTGTAGATACCCGTATAAAGGTAACTCAATAAGTCGGTATTACATTAGGCTTGCAGCATCTCATCGCTGTAAAGGTCTGCACAGCCAATTCCATTAATCGCACAGCTTTCGTCGATATCCGAGATATCACCACTGACGCCAATGGCACCGAGTACGGTTCTATCTTTATCTCTAATGAGTAGCCCCCCTGGTACAGGCACCATGTTTCCGTGTGCGAGCACGTTGACTGCGGAGATAAATGCTGGTCTGTTATCAGCATCTTGGGCGAGTTTTCTAGAAGAGCAACCGAGTGCGAGTGCTCCCCAAGCTTTAGCAATGGCGATGTCTGGTCGCATCATGCTAGAGCCATCCTGACGTTGCAGGGAGATGAGCTTGCCGCCGCTGTCTAAAACCGCAACGGTTAGAGGCTCAGTATGGATCTTTCTGCCTGCTTTAAAGGTTCCATCTATGATGGTTAACGCTTGTTGTAGAGTCAAACTTCCCATGTTATCTCCTGTTTTTCAGGGGCTTAAACCAACTTGTTCCCGAGTCGTTTAAGGATTAAAGCGACACAAGTTCAAGTTGGCCAAGCGTCAGGTCAAGACGCTTGCAGTAGCCCATAGCTGGGTAAAGTTAGGAAGGCGGCGAACGCTTCTGCTGTAGACAGTTGATAGAAGAGATCGGCTGTCTCTTCGAATCGACCTGCAGCATAGCGAGCTTCTCCGACTTCTTGTTTAATGGTGTCTAGCTCTTGGTATAGCCAAGAGTGGAAGAGTTCTTTAGTAAAGGTTTGGCCATCGTCTAACGTGACGCCGTGGTGAATCCATTGCCAAATATTGGCTCTAGAGATCTCAGCCGTAGCAGCGTCTTCCATCAGTCCATAAATTGGCACGCAACCATGGCCTTGAATCCATGCTTCGATGTAGTAGAGAGCGATACGAATGTTCTTACGCACGCCTGCTTCGTCGCGGGTTCCCTCACAAGGCTTCAGCAGAAGCTCTGCACTGATCTCATGTTGTGGGCTTTGGAAGTCGATTTGGTTGACCTTACCATCTAGATGTTTGTTGAACTCAGACATCGCAAGGTCAACCAGTGCTGGGTGCGCGACCCAAGTCCCGTCATGACCGTTTTTAGATTCTCGCTGCTTGTCTTCAATAACCTTGGCGGTAACGCGCTCCATCTCTGCAGGATCTTTCGCTGGGATAAATGCCGACATGCCGCCCATCGCCAGCGCGCCACGAGCATGACAGGTTCTCACTAGCAGTTGGCTGTAGGCATTAAGAAACTCTTGATCCATACCGATACCGTGACGATCTGGCAGAATACGATCTTGGTGGTTCTTTAATGTTTTGATGTAGCTGAAAATGTAGTCCCAACGGCCACAGTTCATTGCAACAATGTGGTCACGCATCGCATAAAGAATTTCATCCATCTGGAATACCGCTGGAAGTGTTTCTATCAATACCGTTGCTCGAATCGTGCCTTTTGGTACTTTGAAATATTGCTCGGTGAAGCTGAAGATATCGTCCCACCATTGCGCTTCTTCCATACTTTCAAGCTTTGGAATGTAGTAATAAACACCTAAGCCTTGCTCTGCACGTGATTGATAGTTATGAAAAAAGTAGAGAGCGAAATCCATTAAGCAGCCAGCTATCGGTTGGTTGTTAAACTGGATAGACTGCTCTGGAAGGTGAATACCACGTGGGCGCGCGATCAACAGCGCAGGGTTATTCACCAGTTGGTAGTTCTTTTGTTTCTTTTCATCGTAGTAACTGATAGTGCCAAGGTTGGCATCTCTAAGGTTGATTTGACCGTCGACCATGTTCTCCCAAGTCGGAGATGAAGCGTCTTCAAAGCAACACATGAAAACTTTAGCGCCGGAGTTAAGCGCATTGATGACCATCTTACGTTCAATAGGACCGGTGATTTCAACGCGGCGGTCTAATAGTTCTGGTGGCGGTGTCGCGACCTTCCACGTTTTGTCGTCACGAATCGATGCCGTATCGTCTCTGAAATCAGGCAATGCACCCGCATCGAATTGGGCTTGTTTAGCTTCGCGGTCAGTTAGCAGGTTTTGACGGCGCTCTCCAAACTTTTTCACCAGTGCTTCTAAGAAGATCAAAGCATCTTTAGACAGGATCTTTTTGTACTCGGCGTTGTCCATATTGCCAAGTACCTGCATACACAAAGCCTCTTCTCTTTCTTTTACGTCATTCATCATTGTCTGTCTCCTTTGAACAATACGATGTCATTTTGTATACAAAATTCTATTTTTAAGTTTATTTATATGGCAAAAACTGTAAACAATCAAAGCCTATTTAACATTTAATTATCATTCGAGATATTTGCAATTTATTTTTATGTAAAGATATTTTATGTAAAGCAATGAATTGTAAGCTTTTCGGGGTTAGTGCTCACTTAAAACGCGCGTTTGATGTAACAAAAATGTTTCAGATTGGACTTGATAAATGCTGAGAATGGCTCATAGTACACAAAAGTTTGTTTAATTGTATACAATCTGAACTGGAGGTTCGAATGGCAATTATGAAAGCGATTGAAGCAGCGGTTGAAGTGCTTAAACGTGAAGGAGTAGACATCGCATTTGGTGTACCGGGCGCAGCGATTAACCCTATGTATGCGGCGATGAAAAAGCTTGGTGGTATTGATCACGTTCTAGCTCGTCATGTAGAAGGCGCTTCGCATATGGCAGAAGGATACACACGCACCAATCAGGATAATATTGGTGTCTGTATCGGTACATCTGGCCCTGCGGGAACGGATATGATTACCGGTCTATATTCAGCCTCGGCTGACTCTATTCCTATCTTATGTATTACAGGTCAGGCTCCGCGAGCTAGGCTACACAAAGAGGACTTTCAAGCGGTAGATATTGAATCGATCGCTAAGCCTGTCACTAAGTGGGCGACGACGGTACTCGAACCAGCACAAGTGCCTCGCGCGTTTCAAAAAGCCTTTCATGTGATGCGCTCCGGCCGACCGGGTCCAGTTCTTATTGATTTGCCGTTAGATGTTCAGTTGGCGGAAATTGAGTTCGATATTGATTCTTATGAACCGCTAGAGCCATACAAGCCAACGGCAACCAGACAACAAATCGAGAAAGCACTCGCCATGATGGCGGAAGCGGAGAAGCCATTGATTGTTTCTGGTGGCGGCGTGATCAACGCAGGCGCCTCTGAACTTCTTCAGCAGTTTGCTGAGATCACTGGTGTTCCTGTTATACCAACGCTAATGGGTTGGGGGGCGATTCCAGACGACCATGAATTGATGGCCGGCATGGTAGGGCTACAAACCTCCCACCGTTACGGCAATGAAACCATGCTTAACTCGGATTTTGTATTCGGTGTTGGTAACCGCTGGGCAAACCGTCATACCGGCTCTGTGGATGTGTACACCGAAGGTCGAAAATTTGTGCATGTTGATATTGAACCAACTCAAATAGGACGAGTGTTCTGCCCTGATCTAGGCATTGTTTCTGATGCTAAATCTGCACTAGAGCTGATGGTGGAAGTCGCTCGAGAGTGGCGCGACGCAGGCAAGTTGCCAAATCGAAGCGATTGGGCGGGGGAGTGTCAGCAGCGCAAGGCCACCATGCTACGCAAAACCAATTTTGAAGAAGCGCCGATGAAGCCAATGCGCGTCTATGAAGAGATGAACAAAGCCTTTGGCCGCGACACCTGTTACGTAAGTACGATAGGTCTTTCGCAGATTGCTGCGGCTCAGTTCCTTCATGTGTACAAACCGCGCCACTGGATTAACTGTGGTCAGGCTGGCCCGTTAGGATGGACAACCCCTGCTGCGTTAGGTGTTCGAGCTGCTGATCCAAATCGTGACATCGTGGCTATCTCCGGTGACTACGATTTCCAATTCATGATTGAAGAGTTGGCGGTAGGTGCACAGTTTAATCTGCCTTATATCCATGTGTTGGTGAACAACTCTTATCTAGGTCTGATTCGTCAAGCTCAACGTCAGTTTGATATCGATTACTGTGTACAGTTGGCATTTGATAACCAGAATGCACCAGAGCTTGAAGGCTACGGCGTAGACCATGTTGCCGTCGTAGAAGGCTTGGGCTGTAAGGCAATTCGAGTTCGCGAACCAGAGCAAATTGCGCCGGCGTTTGAACAAGCTAAAGCGCTTATGAACAAGCATAGAGTGCCTGTAGTTGTTGAATTGATTCTTGAGCGAGTGACCAACATTTCGATGGGTGTTGAGATCAATGCCATCAACGAGTTTGAGCCGCTAGCGGAGACTCGCGAAGACGCACCGACCGCGCTTGCGCACAAATAATGTGTTTCCGTTAAGCCGATAGTCGCTTAACGGAACGTCAATGGGCACAGGCTTAGTGCCCAAAGAATACAGATAAGAAGGACAGAGTCATGGCGAAATTTGCGGCTAATTTGTCAATGTTATTCACTGAAGTGGATTTTATGGATCGTTTTGAAGCTGCTGCCGACGCAGGGTTTCAAGGCGTCGAATATCTATTCCCATATGCTTTTGACGCGCAAGCGATCAAACAGAAGTTGGTTGAGAACAACCTAGAACAGGTGCTATTTAACTTGCCGGCTGGTGATTGGGAGGCGGGTGATCGCGGTATTGCGGTTGACCCAGCAAGAGTTGAAGAGTTCCAAGCGGGCGTGCCGAAAGCAATAGAGTACGCCAAAGCGCTAGGTTGCAAACAGGTGAACTGCTTAGCGGGAATTGTTCCGCAAGGGGTAACTCCGCAAGATGCGCACTCTGCGTTCGTGATTAACCTTCACTATGCGGCAAACGCACTGGCGGCTGAAGGAATCAGTTTAGTGATTGAAGCGATCAACACGCGCGACATTCCGGGCTTCTTCCTTAACACCACGGAACAGGCGAAAGCGATCATTAAAGAAGTCGGGAGCGACAACCTCTCGATTCAATACGACATCTACCACATGCAGATCATGGAAGGCGATCTTACGCCAACTATGCAGCAGAACATTGGTCAGATAGCTCACGTCCAATTGGCTGACAATCCAGGTCGTCATGAGCCGGGAACGGGGGAGATCAACTACCCATTTGTGCTCAACTACCTAGATGAACTGGGCTACCAAGGTTGGGTTGGCTGTGAGTACAAACCGAAAACGACCACTACAGAAGGCCTTGGTTGGCTGCACCAGTACCGTTAATTGTGTCTGGTTATCTTAAAACGTTAAGGAGAACAACATGTCTAAAATTGCATTTATTGGTACAGGTATCATGGGCAAACCAATGGCGAGCAACCTTCAAAAAGCTGGCCACGAAATCCTTCTTTCAGACCATTTCAACCCAGCACCTGCTGATCTTGTCGCTGCTGGTGCAACGGTTTATCACTCACCTGCGGAAGTGGCAGAGCAGGCCGATGTGATCATTCTAATGGTGCCAAACACACCTCAAGTTGAAGATGTTCTGTTTGGTGATAACGGCGTAGAGCAAGGCCTTACTGCAGGTGGTGCGGCTGGAAAGCTGGTGATTGATATGAGTTCAATTTCTCCTATCGCCACCAAAGCGATCGCGGCTCGTATTAACGAGGGCGGTGCGTCTTATCTTGATGCTCCGGTATCAGGGGGCGAAGTGGGTGCTATCAATGCGACGCTGACTATCATGGTTGGTGGTGAGCGGGCTGCTTTTGATAAGGCGCGACCTCTATTTGAAGTGATGGGCAAGAACATTACCTTGGTGGGTGATAATGGCGCAGGCCAAACGTGTAAAGTCGCTAACCAAATTATCGTAGCGTTAAACATTGAAGCGGTCTCTGAGGCACTGGTATTTGCCTCTAAAGCGGGGGCCGATCCTGCTCGCGTGCGTCAGGCGCTGTTGGGTGGTTTTGCTAACTCTAAGATCTTGGAAGTGCATGGTGAGCGTATGGTGGAAGGAACCTTTGACCCAGGATTTAGAATCTCGCTGCATCAGAAAGACCTTAACCTTGCACTGACTGGTGCCGAAGAATTAGGTGTATCACTACCGAATACGGCGACGGCTCAACAACTGTTTGGTGAGTGTGCTGATATGGGCGGTGAAGGTTGGGATCACTCAGCACTAATTCAAGCCATTGAAAAACGCTCGGATCACTCAATCCGATAGTACCCGATTTAGGGTAAATCTGTTCGTTACTCTGGTATTGAATGCATGTTTCATGAAACCAGAGTAACGAACTTAGGCTGCCACTTCTCCAGGGTGGGTGGCCGACCCCACAGGCTCAAGCAGTTTGTTTATAAATCGCGTAGTTTCGTCTCCTTTTATGCGCGTTCCTAATATAAGGCAGAGGTTGAAGTTGTTCCTTTCCAACTTATTTCTTAGCAGGCACCTGTGTCCTTGTATTAGGGTTCTTTTTTATTCCGTCGACTAAGGAGTGGCTGATGGACATCGATGCTAAACAGTTTTTACATACCCTTTTCTCTAGCGCAGTTAATGAAGCGCTACCGCGAAACCACATCGAACCTTTTCTTTCTGAATCTATTTTTTATCGCTCCTCCAATCAGGCTGGACGTACGGTGGTGATCGGTGCGGGTAAAGCGGCTGCGTCGATGGCAGCAGAGTTAGAAGCTGTATGGCGTGATAAGAAAAAGCACGACCTCGCACTTCGAGAACTCGAAGGTCTAGTGGTTACTCGTTACGAACATACCGCACCCTGCGAGCATATTGAAGTCATCGAAGCGGCGCACCCAGTACCCGATGAAATGGGGCTAGAAGTGAGCCAAAGAATGCTCGAACTGGTGAATGGTTTGAGCGCTGATGACACGGTTATCTGTCTTTTGTCAGGAGGAGGTTCAGCGCTATTAAGCCTACCCGGTGGCAATATCACTCTTGCTGAGAAGCAACAGATCAACAAAGCTCTGCTTAAGTCTGGTGCAGCAATTGATGAGATGAACTGTGTGCGCAAACACCTATCGCTAATCAAAGGCGGGCGTCTTGCCAAAGCGGCCTATCCTGCAAGAGTCGTTTCATTGGCTATCTCAGATGTACCCGGTGATGACATCAGTGTGATTGCATCGGGCCCAACCGTTCCTGATACCACTACCCGTTTTGATGCACTCGCCATCTTAGAGCGTTATCGAATAGATATGCCAACATCAGTATTTGAGTGGCTCAATAATCCAGAATCGGAGACCATCAAACCTGATGACTCATGTTGGAAGAGCGCTGAACACCATATTATCGCGACCCCGATGTCAGCGTTAGAGTCTGCCGCTGCGGAAGCTGAAGGGTTAGGAGTTCCTGCGTATATTTTGAGTGATTGCATTGAGGGTGAAGCGAGGGAGGTCGCTAAGGTACATGCTGCGCTGGCGAAACAAGTAGCTAGTCGACAGCACCCTTTTAAGACGCCTTGCGTATTACTTTCAGGTGGAGAAACGACGGTAACTGTAAAGGGGAGTGGTCGAGGAGGGCGTAACTGTGAGTTTTTGCTAAGTTTATTCAATGAACTCAAAGGGCATAACAACATCTACGCACTGGCGGCGGACACCGACGGTATTGATGGGGTTGAAGATAACGCAGGGGCTTGGATAACACCGAATACGTGGCAACAGAGCGAGGCGCTGTCTTTGAAAGCGGAAACTTATTTAGATGCGAATAACAGTTATGACTTCTTTGACAAGGTTGATGTGCTACTAACAACGGGCCCAACACTGACCAATGTAAACGACTTTCGAGCGATTTTGATACTTTAAAGTTAACCTCCCTCTCATTTATTAAAATATATGAACCAATCGATTGGCCGTCTCATGCACAATAAAGGGGCGGTCAAAGTTATTTGTATCGTAGAACACTAAAGCTAAATCAATCGGTTGTAGGGATATGATATGTCTAAGATCAGGCAGAAGAACCAAGACTTAATCATTCAAGTGGCGTGTGAGCAGTTCGCGATGCACGGTTATGCCGCGACCAAAATGGTTGATATCGCCAAAGCTGCTGATATTCCAAAGCCTAACGTATTCTATTACTTCAGTTCAAAAGACAAGCTCTACAACGCGGTATTGGAGTCGGTGACGCAACCCTTGTTGGAAGCTTCTCGTCCAATTGAAGAGCTCGATGATCCTGTCGAAGCTCTGTCTCAGTACATTCAAACCAAGTTAATCATCTCTCGTGATCACCCACACGCCTCCAAAGTGTTTGCCAATGAAGTGATGTCGGGTGCCAAAGTATTACCAAAAGAGATTGGTGATGAGCTTTATAAACAGTCTCAGATGATCATCGATAAGTTCGCCACTTGGTCTGCACAAGGGCTAATGGACGACGTGCCTGCACATCACCTAATGTTCACTATCTGGGCCGCGACTCAAACCTATGCTGATTTCGGCTGGCAGATTTGTAGTGTGATGAAAAAAGACCAACTCGATGACCAAGATTACGAAGACGCAGCTAAATTCATCACACAGTTGGTGATAAAAGGGTGTGGCGTAAAAAGCTAAGCTGTTTCAGTTTCATACAAGGCCTGCAATTGCAGGTCTTTTTCATATCGGCTCCAATATATTCAATTGCAGTGATTGCGCCTCGTATTTCCATAATTGTGACTTTGTGTGCAATAACGGATTTCAGTATCGGCTCGACTCGATTTAGTATGTCGTTTTATTTAATGGCAAGGCTGTCTTTGTCATCAAAAGTGAAAGTAGAAAAATCTCACGGGCAAGCTACTTTGACTTTATTAAGGAAGCATCCGCTCCCGATAAATGAACGCACAACTCAAAGGTACACGCATGACTCTCAAAAGCTTGGCTTACACAATTAGCGCCGTTCTTTTAACTGGCTGTGGTTCGACTATAGCGACGAACGATTACAACGCAGACTTAATGATTACCAATGGCCAAGTCTTGACGATTAACGCGACTAAGGACGTGATTGACGATGGAGTTGTCGTGGTGAAAGACGACCAGATCATCGCGGTTGGTAGTGAGGAGCTATTGACCCAGTATCGTGCGGAGAAAGTAATCGATGCTCAAGATGGTATCGTCATGCCTGGTATGGTCAATGCTCACAACCACCTTCCTATGATTGCATTTCGCGGGTTAGGAGAAGAGGGGATCTCGAATCGCTTATTTGCCTACTTCTTTCCTCTTGAAGCGGAAAAACTAAGTCGTGAGCTCATTTACAACGCTACTAAACTTGGCAGCATCGAATTGGCGCAAAGTGGTGTCACAACCTATGCCGACATGTATTACCACATGGATGAAATGGCCAAGGCAACCAAAGAGGTAGGTCTAAGAGCTGTTTTGGGTGAAACGGTGATTAAATTCCCGGTGGTTGATGCGAAAGAACCTTATGGAGGCATTGACTACGCAAAAGGATTTATCGAAGAGTACAAGAACGATGATTTGATCACACCTGCCTACGCGCCCCATGCCGTCTACACAGTGAGCAAAGATAAACTTCAAGAAATCAATAGATTATCGGCTCAATACGATGTGCCAGTGTTGATTCACGTTGCGGAATTTCCCAATGAAGAAAAGCGCATTAAAGATGAAACCACAGCCAATTCACCGGTGGAGTACATGGATGAAATCGGCGTACTCGATGAGCGTGTCGTGATTGCTCACGGTATTCATTTGTCTGAGAACGATCAGAGGCTTTTAAAACAGGCTGACGCTGGTATCTCTTACAATCCGATGGCAAATGCTAAAGGAGCGACGGGAATTGCGCCTGCATGGGATATGTACCGTGCTGACATGCGTATAGGCTTGGGCACGGACGGCCCAATGAGTTCTAACCAAGTCGATATCATGCGTACTCTGAGTTATGCAGCAAACATGCAGCGCTTGAAGCACTCAGACCGCACTATCATGATTCCTGAGCAGGTGATCGAGATGGCAACTCTGGGCGGTGCAAAAGCTCTGCATATGGAAGATCAAATCGGTTCACTAGAGGTGGGGAAAAAAGCCGATATCGTGATTGTAGAGACGCAATCGGCGAACATGATGCCGAGCTATGACCCATACGCGACCTTGGTTTACCAAGCGAACCCAAGCAACATCGACACCACGATCGTTAATGGTCAAATTGTGATGGAAAACCGCGTGATGCAGACAGTACAACTGAATGAAATCCGTCAAAGCGTTGATGAATTCGAAGCCGATATTGCTGAGTTTGCAAAGGAGCTAGCGAAGAAGGCAATCAAGTCAAAGAGTTTGATGGATTAGGGCATAACCCTGAACCTTACATTGAACAAAACAAGGCCGACATTATGTCGGCCTTTCTATTAGGTTGTCACACGGGAACCTAAGATTTTCTGGTTACAGAAGCACTTTAGTTAGTGAGAACAGCTGTTGCCATTGGGGATACCACTACCTAGGAATTCGACACGAATCTGTTCTATATCTTTTAGGTACTGGTTATTGGTTTGATCCGTTTTATCAAAGTTGTTGAGCGTGATATTCCAAGACGAGAATGGAGTCGGTTGGAAATACGCATACTCGAACTTATTCGCCACAGAGCCATCGGTGATGATGCTCACGTCATTGGTCGTTGGATCATCAAGGCGATAGTAGAATGCGCGCGATACTGGGTTAGAGCTGAATTGATAGTCCTGATTTTCGTATCGGTCAGCATAGTTACCTGAGCTGGAGACACGCAAGTTGAGTTGTTTTCCGTAAGGTAAGTTTTCCCCCTCAAGGAATACACGCACCGTTGAAAGCCTAACGCGATCAAATGCGCAAAGCTGAACTTGCTCTAATGGAATCGTGAAGTTCAATTCACCGGTGTTAGCAAAGCTCTCCAGTTGCTCTGGACTGGAAATGGTGTAGTTATCGATGGTGAAGTCTTGTGGTGCTGGCTGGAATGAAGACAGGGCATTCACGTATTCACTTTCGATAGAGGCTAAGTCGAACTGGTAGTCTAAATAGCTCTTATTGAGAGAAGGGGTGATCTCACTTGGCTTCAATGCCCAGTATTCGTATGCCTGAACATAGTTCGATAGCGCTACGTACATCGGACGTTTGAAGTGCATTAAGACTCGAGAAAGCTCACGCTCAACGGAATCAAAGCTATCACTGTCTAGTTGATAACCCTCAATGGCAGTATTCAGTCGTTGTTGCTGATTGGTAGTGACATTATTCGTTAAAAGCAGGTCGACCAACTTAGCTTGCTCGTGAGCAAAATTGAGCTGTGTGATGTTAATGGCTTTGCCTAGTAGCACCTGTTTTTCAAGCTCCAACAGATATTGTCTTGCGCCTTTGATACCCAAGCTGTCAGCGTATCTGAGATTGCTGCGAATCTCGGTGATCATCAAATCCCATGCAAGATTACTCTCGTTGAGTGTTGGGATATTAAAGTTAAATCCATCCATCGCTTCCGATACTTTTTGGAATTTAATAGCGGACTTAACATCGTTGGTCAGCTGCGAAATACCAGAAATCGTTTTAGTCACGCTATCAATAATGCCAGTGACGGACTTAATGTTGGTAACGAGATTTTTTGCCTTTTCTAGCGCTTCAGGTGTTTTTGCCAGCTGCTCGGTTAAGTCATTCACTCCAGAAAGGTTGCCTGTGAACACACCACTAACCGCACTTCCGATTTCCGCTATCGCCTTGAATATCGCTAAAGCGGCATTGAGTTGCTGCTGGGTTTTCCAGTTCTCTACACCAACCAAATAAGTGGTTCGGGCATCCAGAGTAACGAGTTCTTGAGCTTTGTACTGAGCATCAATTTCAGTCAGGCTATCGCCGATCTTATCAATGTTGGATTGAGTTTGAGTGATGATCGAACCTTGAGCTCTAAGAACATCTTCAATGTTAGCGAGTGCTAACTTAGAAGCTTCAATTTTGTCCTCAATAACGGTGTTTCTGTCTTGGATAATGTCCCATTGAGCTTGATAGGCGATCATGGCATTTAGATACGCTTCATACTTGTCTTGGTATAAGACTTTGTCGAGATACGGGACGTAGTTGCTCTCTTTGGTACTAAAGCTAATAAACTGTTTGAAAGCGACAGTTTGTAGGTAAAGGTCTGAAAGAATTGGGTCATCTTCAACCACTGAACCGGCGTGACGCAAGCTCTGTTCAATCCAGTTAATAAGGTCGAGGCTAAGCTCGGGATTCGTATCGAATAGCGTGGCAGCCATATCGAAAGAGCGGTTAACAATATCGGTGAAAGGGTCGGTTGCCAGTTTCATTTGCCCAGTGGTGTTGGAGTCGATGGTGGTTCTTCGGTAGTGCGACCCGGCCAGTACCACAGACGTGCCATTGCCTTCTTCACCAGAAACCGCATCTCGAGTGATACTGCCATCACTTTGGAAAGCCAATACATTAATTGGCGTTTCGATCTCTCCTGCGATGACGGAAACGGATGCCGCAGACCCTTGTTGTCCAAGTACAAAGGTTGGGGTGCCTTGACCAACAATCTTACGAGCAAAAATAAGGATGTTTTGGTTGTTGACGACTAAGTTGAAGTTCTCTGGAACCTCAATAGTGTCTGCGAAGACGACGATTTTTGAAGGTTTGGTAACGTAAAGGTTCTGCTGTGCGATCCAATCACTAAGGTTAATATGTAAATCTGATGTAGAGCGAGATAATACACCCACCTCGGAATAGGCTGATTGAACCCATGTTGGATATTCAGTGGAGTTTGGCAAGTTATTTAGCTCAAGCCAATCACTCGCAAAGGCTTGTTGAGAAAATGAAAGAGAAATAATAATAGGTAGAAGTCTCATAGAAAAATCCTGTCGAAAATGAGTATTACCAAATTTGGGGTGAAAGAAGCCGCACCTTATTGCTATAAGGCGTGGCTCTATTATTTGGTTTTATTTATTAGGTCTTTGTTTTATCGAACTGGAAGTAGACTATTCCATCTTCTGAATATAGGCGTTGTTTGCAAATGCTTTGGCTTTCTCACTGATATTATTCCAGTTCATTTCAGCAACCGATGTATTGGCTAGAGCCCCGATTGCACCAAGCATTGCATCATCTTTCATGATGTCGGCATTATTCTGAGCTTCATCTAACGCAGCAAGTAGCGATGTGAAATCTGAATTCATTTTCTGCCAGTTGAGTTTCAATTCGTTAATATGTGGAATGGCATTTTCAATCTGCTGAGAGATTATATCGATGCTTTCTGATGAACGGTGGTAAGAGTTATATATTTTCTGGGTATATGTTAGTTGATTTTGTAGATCGTCCACTTCTTTTTGTAGTTCATTACGAAGCTTACGTGCCTTCTCTGCTTTATCGCCATAGACACCCATGATAGGCACTGCCACCATAGGGAACCAGGCGTAAGTTACCGCAGTAGAGGCGACAGTAACGTAGTGAGTGTAGTCTTTATTGAGCTGGGCAATACGCGCATTTATATCATTGACTCGCTGTTGCAGCGCGCTGCCATCATCACTGAGGTAACCATTGTGTGTGCCTTCCAATACATCCAATTGCAGCTTTTGAGTGTCTAGCGTGGCCGAGAACTCCAATAGGTTGTCGCCAACATCAGACACTTCTTGTTGGTATCTCATAGAAAAGTTTTGCAGGCTCTTTAGATAAGCTATCGCCATTTTTCTGTTGCGCTCAACGGCTTCAATATCTTCCGGTAGCGGTGAGAAGGCTTTAGCTAACATCTCGTTGAGCGCGTTGCTCAATGGGTTAAGCATGTAGTCTTTGATTTGTGCGTAGTTAGACAAGCTCAATGAGAGGTTAACAATGCTTGGGTAGAGGTCTTTTTTCCAATAGAAAGCAGTGTCGTGAATATTAGAGTACTGCTCAACGAGTGCTTGGAAATTGGAGAAGGGAATATCATTGGGAATACCTAGCGTCGATTTCATGCTCGCTTCTGTTACGGGTAGCGCCAACGCGCCTTCGACATAAGCTTGGATCTGATACCACTCTTGCTGTTTTAAAATAAAGTTATCGGTATCCAGATCGATAAAGACGCCATTCTCGCCAATGATCGTATCGTAAGTCACCTGCGGTAGGTTTTGTTCTGCTGACGCTTGATTTGTTTGAATTGGAGCTGCTTGAGAAGTGAGAGCAAAAGAGGAAAGTAGCCCAATTGAGATCGAAGATAATACAAGTGTTTTAGTGATTTTTTTCATTTTTTAACCCTGCTTAATCTGTTATAAGATTTATTCAAAGACAATAATACCCCTACCATATCGATGGCATTTTTAAATACTTATAAGGTGTTATTGAATAATTTTCTTCTGTTATTACTTGTAGTAATTATGTGGTTTTTTAATCTCGCTCCTTTAATGTGAATATTGTTTTTATAAGAAGCGCTCAATCTATAGCAGATTTATAATGAAAAGTTCTATTTAGATCACATATTTGAATTCATATTGATCGTTTGTTGATCTATTGAATTAAATGATATTTAAGTCATTTGTTCTGCTGTTTCCTCTCAGGCTAGGTATATTAAGGATTTGAGAGAATTTTATTCTATGCACTTATGCTTTAAGTGATAAATCTATAATTATTTGTATTTTTGTACTTATTACTAAATCTGTTGGTAAATTTTATGGATTTATAATTAGAACGATCGTTTTAAACTTGATCTGTGCCAAATAATGAGTGTGTTATATATTAACAAAATGTTGAATTAGCATCTGTTAAATTAGCTAGGATTTAATTAGATTATTATTTTATTTCCATTATTAAGACGATAACCATTCAAAAAGATATAAAAGGAGAACGACTGAACGCGAGGATATAGCTAGAAAAGAAGGAGAAATTAAAGACAGCAGCTGATGATGTTGAAGTAAGGTGTATATGTCCACTGCCCATCACAGCCATTCATTTCGACTGTGATGGACGAAGAGTGACGCTAGTGGTTGTTCATCGCCAGCTTACCAAGCTTCATTGCGGCGGCGTGGTGGTGGTGCATGAGATGTTCCATATCGACACCTATCACTGCGCCATCGTTGACACGCCATTGTCCGGCTATCATCACTTTGTCTGCTTGCTGGGCACCACAAAGCAGAAGTGCAGCGAGTGGATCGTGACTGCCAGAGAAACGAATATCATCAAGCTTGAACATAGCGATATCGGCTTGTTTGCCAACCTCAAGAGTACCGATATCGGTACGGCCCATTGCGCGTGCAGACCCCGATGTTGCCCAGCGAAGAGCATCAAAGTGCGAGACATTGGCGGAGCCGTACTGCAGCCTTTGCAGATACATCGCCATTCGCACTTCGGCAATCATATTCGAACCATCATTCGAGGCCGAACCATCAACACCGAGACCGACTTTCACCCCAGCGGCTTCAAGGTCGTTGTTCTTACATATGCCTGAAGCAAGCATCATGTTTGATGTTGGGCAATGGCTGATGCCAACGCCAGCAGTCCCTAAACGTTTTATCTCTTCTGGATTGAAGTGAATACCATGAGCTAACCAAGTTCGGTCATTGAGCCAACCCACATCTTCAAGATAATCGACCGGACGCAAACCAAACTTCTCAATACAGAAATCTTCTTCATCTAGGGTCTCGCATAGGTGAGTGTGCATCATCACACCTTCACGTTCGCTGATTCGAGCGGTCTCTTTCATCAAATCTGTGGTGACCGAGAATGGTGAACATGGCGCAAGGGCAATTTGAACCATCGCGCCTTCATCTCGCTGGTGGTAGTCACGGAGTAAGCGCTGGCTATCGTCGATGATGGTTTGCTCAGTCTGGATGGTGTGCCTTGGAGGTAGCCCGCCTTCATCTTCTCCTAAACTCATTGAACCGCGGGTAAATATCGCTCGAACACCGAGCTTTTCTGCGGCTTCGACTTGCAGATCAATCGCGTGTTCAAGCCCGTTAGGAAGCAGGTAATGGTGATCGGAAGCAGTGGTGCAGCCAGACATCATCAGCTCGACCAAAGCCAGCTCAGTGGCAAGGCTCATCATTTCAGCATCAAGGTTTGCCCAAACTGGGTACAAACTTTTCAGCCAATGAAAAAGCTCTTTGTTGAGTGCGCCTGGGTAGGCACGAGTAAGGGTTTGATAGAAATGATGGTGGGCGTTAATCAGCCCTGGAGTGACAACATGACGCGAGGCATCAACACTATAGTCGACAGGGATAGTTGGTTCTTGGTGCTTACCTACTAACTCGACAATGGTATTGCCTCTGACGACGAGTCCGCCTTGTGCGTCGGTATTTGAACCTGTATAGATTGCGAGTGGATTCTTAATCCAGATGGTTTCCATTCATAATAGTCCTTAGCCATCTCAGCCTTTTCAGGGAAGAGGGTCTTTGGTTTTGTATTGTTTACGATAAGGGTTTATAAAGCAGCGCGTTTCTTCAACCCACTGCTGTATGCTTCTTTAACTGATGTAAGTGTTCGTACTTCTCATTAAGTCAGTTAAGCCTGAAATCACTAGCGAATGTAAGGCGTTTAATTTGCCTTAACCTCTGTTGTTTCAGTTTGTTCTTTTTGCTGTAGTTCTGCGTGCTCTTCCTGATCTAGCATTTCAGCTTGTTCTTGCATCTCTAGCTCTACTTGAGCTTGGCTTTCGGCGAGTGCTTCTTGCTCTTCAGCTCGTGAAGATTTAGGTAGAATCAGATTCAGCAAAACCGTCATGATTGTGCCAGTCGTAATGCCAGAGTGTAGGAAGTTCGCTAAATCATGAGGTAAGTGCTGTAGCAGTCGTGGTTCGAACGTTACCGCAAGCCCAGAAGCGAGACCGACACAGATCACTAGTGCGTTTCGTTTGGTGTCTGCAGCTTTTATCAACATACGAATACCCGCGTAAGCAATCATGCCGAACATAACAAAACCCACCCCCCCTAATACTGGTTTAGGTATAGTGACGGCAATGGCAGCGAGTTTCGGAAACAAACCTCCGAGGATCAGCAAACCACCCGTTGCCGCAACCACATAGCGACTGGCAACCCCAGTAATACCAACGATACCTACATTCTGGCTGAACGAAGCAAGCGGCATAGCGGTGAGAATTGAAGAAAGCGTACTACCAAGACCATCGCCTAAAAGACCACGTTTTAGATCTTTACCACTGACTTGGGTTTGGCAGTTATTGCCGAGCGCCATGAAGTCACCCGTTGCTTCAGCGATAACCACGATGTACACCAAGCTCATGCTAATGATGGCGCTCATTGAGAATGTGAAGCCGTATTTGAAAGGCTCAGGGCCGCCAATCCATGCAGCAGAGCTAATTTGGTCGAGGTTTACCATGCCAAGTGATAGTGCCACGATGTAACCGCCCGCAAGGCCGATCACGATCGCAGAGGCTGCGACTGCACCTTTGCAGTAAACGGAAACACAAACCACAATGCCTAAAGAGACCAACGCCAAAAAGAGTTTCGGCAGTGTGGCAAATTGCTCGCTATTGGCAGGCGAGTCTCCGACCCAATTCATGGCAACCGGTAAAATGGTTAGTCCGATAAGAGTAACCACTACACCACTTACCACGGTAGGGAACAGTTTCCTCACCTTGTCCATGTAAAAACTGGCTGTAATCACTACGAAGGAGCCAATCAGGGCTGAGCCCATAATTGCACTTACGCCACCTTCATTACCAATAGATATCGCGACACCGAGAAAGGCGAAGCTAGAACCCATCACTACGGGTAAGCGAATACCAATAGGGCCAAAGCCAAGACACTGGGCGACCGTGACGATCCCTGATGCCAGCAAGGCCGCGTTAATGAGCGAGACGATTTCAGTGTTGGGCAAACCAATGGATGCGCCAACAATCAGTGGTACTGCAACGATGCCGCCAATAGAGGCCAGCATATGTTGCAGAGCGAGTAGGAGCGTGAGCCCGTGAGGGGGTCTTTCATTTAGGGTATACAGAAGTTTCATTTGATATTCCTCTGCTTGTGTTTAGGTTCACAAGCGAATGACAGTCAAACAATGACTTCTACAAACTGCGTAGGGTCATAAAAAAGGTGCACGGAGGGAGCGCGTCTAAACACGCCGTGGATTCCGCACAGTTAGCTTTCTTAAAAATTGATAGAAACGCTTGGCTTGATTAATAAACCAAGCGTTCAAGGTGCGTGACTCAATAGCGGTTAACTAATGAACCGAAAATTAGCCAATGAACACCAATTTAGCGATGAAGATAGCCGCTAAGAAGTACATCGAGATAGAGACATCTTTGGTTTTGCCTGTTGCCAGCTTTAATACTGTGTAAGTGATAAAGCCAAGCGCAATACCATTCGCGATTGAGAATGTGAGTGGCATCATTAACGCAGTGATTGCAGCTGGTGCACCGTTGGTGAAGTCTTTCCAATCAACGTGCTGCATGCTGCTCATCATCACAAACGCTACGTAGATCAGTGCGCCTGACGTCGCGTAAGCCGGGATCATGCCAGCAAGTGGTGATAGGAAGATCGCAGCTAGGAATAGCGCGCCAACCACAATAGCAGAGAGGCCAGTACGCGCACCTGCTGCGACACCTGCAGCACTCTCGACGTAACTGGTTACTGGTGGACAACCCACACAAGCACCAGCAACACTCGAAATACTGTCGGCTTTTAGCGCCTTGCTCAAACCTTCAATCTTGCCTGTTTCCGGGTTAGTTAGATGTGCACGCTCCGCAACACCCATTAATGTACCCGCGGTGTCGAACATGTTTACAAAGAGGAAGGCTAAGATAACGCTGATCATAGAGACATTCAGTGCACCTGCGATGTCCATCGCCATAAAGGTTGGCGCTATGCTTGGCGGCGCAGCGAAGAAGCCGTTGTATTGCACTAGGCCCAGCATCATGCCGATAAGCGTTACGCTCAAAATACCAATCAGTACTGCACCAAACACTTTACGCTCACTCAGTACCGCGATGATAAGGAATGCGATAGCAGCAAGCAGTGCTTCTGGCTTGGTGAAATCACCTAATGAAACCAAAGTTGCAGGGTTTTCGACGACAATGCCTGCGGTTTTAAGACCAATCAGACCCAAGAACAGACCAACACCAGCGGTCATGGAGTAGCGTAAACTCTCTGGAATGCTCTCTATGATCCATTGACGAACCTTGTAGAAGCTCATCCCGACAAATAGCACACCAGAGATAAATACCGCCCCAAGCGCTACCTCCCAGCTGTAACCCATTTCACTCACCACGGTGAACGAGAAGAAGGCGTTGAGGCCCATACCCGGTGCAAGGCCCACTGGCCAGTTCGCAAACAGTCCCATTAACAGACAGCCAATCGCTGCACCAATACAGGTTGCAACGAACACCGCGCCAGAATCCATGCCAGATGCCGCCATGATCTGTGGGTTAACGAAGATAATGTAAGCCATGGTTGCGAAAGTGGTCACGCCACCAACCAATTCATTTTTTACACTGCTTCCGTGGGCCTTAATTTTAAAAAACTTCTCTAAAATTCCGTTATTCGCATCTTGGTTGAGTATTTCAGTTTTACTCTCACTCATGTCAGCAAGTCCTTTTATGTTGTGATCCATGTATTGAATACAGCAAGATTTCAATATTAAGGTTTCATGTGTTTAAGGTGATTTCTCTTTTTTGGGCACGAACAAGCCTGACCAAGCTCGCTGACAGAAGTGGTCAGCGAAGGCCTAGCAAAAATTAAGTGCGGCTAAATTTCCTTTATTTGTTATTTCTTGAGGTTAACTTCCGCGATATGTCGAGAAGCTGTAAGGGGATACTAAAAGAGGGACGTGGTAATGCGCATCCGGATCATCGAGTCCGAAGCGAATCACGACATCGTCTAAGAAAGGCACGCCATCAAGTTCGACGCCTTTGCTTTTGTAGTAATCTGCTACATAGAACACCAACTGATACTTGCCTGGGAGGAAGTTGTTACCAGCAAGAATCGGTGCATCGGTTCTACCGTCGGAGTTGGTCACAACCGTTGCCAATTTTTCAGTTGAGTCTTCATTTACCTTGTAAAGCTCTACCTTGATCTCTGCTCCAGGTAGGCCGTGGGTGGTATCTAAAACGTGTGTTGTTAATCTTCCCATAATCCTTCACGGCGCGTTGACGCGTCCTGTCCTTATTCTGTTTTTCATCTGCGATGTTTATCTGACAAAACGTTTGCTTGCTCACTTTGTCAGCACTAACTATGAACGAACTGTATACAATTAGTAAAGCCAATTGTAGAAAAAATGTTAACTTTAAGTCGATTTTTTGATGCGCCAAGTCTGTGCGTTATCAATAAAAACTTGCACCATGATTATTTAACTTATTGTTATTAAAGGGTCTTGGTTGCTAAATTTAACTTTAATAACGAAATCTTTACATTAAGATAAATTATTGTATACAATGAATGTATGGGGTGAGGTTGCTCGTTGTTTCTAACTCATAGAGGAAAGCCGTGGGTGAGCGACTAAACCAAACACTAATGTTAGGAGTACTTGGATGAATAAGGATTATTCAAGAGATTTGATCGGGTATGGAGCTACCCCTCCAAATCCTCAATGGCCGGGTAATGCGCGTGTCGCGGTCTCCTTTGTATTGAACTACGAAGAAGGCGGTGAACGTTGTCTATTGCACGGTGATGATGAGTCAGAAGCATTTCTCTCAGAGATCCCATCAGCACAACCGATCAAGGGTGAACGTCACATCAGTATGGAATCGATCTACGAGTATGGTAGTCGAGCTGGGGTGTGGCGTGTACTTCGTCTATTTGATGAATATGAAATCCCATTAACTGTCTTTGCTGTCGCTATGGCCATCGAACGTCATCCAGATGTCGCAAAAGCGATGATGGAAGCGGGTCATGAGATTTGCAGCCACGGCTACCGCTGGATTGACTATCAATACATTGATGAGTCTGAAGAGCGCGACCATATGGTCAAAGCAATAGAGATTATCCAGCAAGTGACGGGCCAACGTCCACTCGGCTGGTACACAGGCCGAACGGGTCCAAATACGCGTCGACTTGTCGCAGAAGAGGGTGGTTTTTTGTACGACTCTGATGCCTACGATGACGATCTACCATACTGGCATACCGAGACTGGGCGCCCTCAACTGGTGATCCCTTACACCCTAGATGTGAACGATATGCGCTTTTCGACAGCGCAGGGCTTCAACTCTGGTGAACAGTTTTTCCAATACCTAAAAGACACCTTTGATGCTCTTTATATGGAAGGTGAAACCGCACCGAAAATGATGTCGGTTGGGCTTCACTGCCGATTGGTCGGGCGTCCGGGTCGAATCATGGCACTGAGACGTTTTCTAGATTACGTAAAACAACACGACAGCGTGTGGCTATGTCGTCGTATCGATATTGCCAATCACTGGCATGAACACCATCCGTATAAAGCGGGATAGTGGACTAGGAAAAGCAGTAACAACTTACAACGATAAAAACAACACAAGCAAAGAGAGCAATAGCAAGGAGGCTAACAGTGACAGTATTTCGATCATGCCAACCCACAAAAATGGCTCGCGATGAATTTGTCGCCCATTTTGCCGATGTGTACGAGCACAGCCCTTGGGTGGCAGAAGCAGTGTATGACCAAGGCTTAAATGCAGAAGATGATCATATCGAGAATCTTCATTTGAAGATGGCATCCACGCTTTTGCAAGCCGACCACGGCAAGCAGTTGGCTTTGATCAATGCTCACCCAGATTTAGCCGGTCGAGCAGCAGTGAATGGCGAACTCACAGAGTCGTCTACTAAGGAACAAGCGGGGGCGGGCATCGATAAATGCAGCGCCGAAGAATTTGAAAAATTCACTTCTTACAACAACAGCTACAAAAGTCGCTTCAACTTCCCTTTTATCATGGCGGTAAAGGGAGCCAATCGTTACCAAATTCTTGAGTCGTTCGAGATGCGATTAGGAAATGATAGTGAAACTGAGTTTGCTACGGCGATACAAGAGATCAACAAGATCGCAATGTTTCGTCTCTGGGATATGTAGGTTAACGGAGTTAGCAGCTATTTCAGAACTCGCTTAATGCGTCGGATGCTGAGTAGTCAGCCACTGAACCTTTAAGTTCTCATTTTATTATTACTTGATTAATTTCATAGGATTACACGGACATGACCCATAAATTTGAACAGTACATAAACCTAGCAGACGAAAAACTCGGTGCAGAAGCGATCTTCGCCACGGACGATTTCTTTGCCGACAAAAGCCGCCTACTCAGCCACGCAGCACCCGTATGGAAAGATGACCTATACGATGACAACGGTAAATGGATGGACGGTTGGGAAAGCCGCCGTAAGCGTGGCGAAGGTTATGACTACTGTGTGATTCGCCTTGGTCTAGCAGGCACGATTGCGGGTGTTGATATCGATACTTCATTCTTTACAGGTAACTTCCCGCCTTCTGCATCGATTGATGCATGCTATTCACCACAAGGCGAGCCAACAGACTCTACTGAGTGGCAAGAGATCCTTCCCTCTATTGGCCTGCAAGGCGATCACCATCACCTTGAAGAGATTGAAAGTGACCAAGTATTTACTCACCTGCGTCTAAACATTTATCCAGATGGCGGTGTTGCGCGCCTTCGTGTTTACGGTCGCCCGAGCGTTGATTGGGATGCGATTAATGCACAACAACAAATTGACCTTGCAGCGGTTGAACATGGCGGACGCGCGCTGGCATGTAGTGATGAGCACTACGGTAATAAAGCGAACATTCTTGGCCCTGGCCGCGGTGAAAACATGGGCGATGGCTGGGAAACAGCACGTCGTCGTACACCGGGTAACGATTGGGTGATTGTTGCGTTAGGCCACCCGGGCAACATCGAACGTATCGTTGTTGATACTGCGCACTTTAAAGGTAATTTCCCAGACAGTTGTTCAATTCAAGCGGCGTATGTAAAAGGTGGTACCGACGACCAAGTAGAGACGCAAAGTCTATTCTGGCGTGAGCTTCTACCGGCGCAAAAACTGTCTGCCCACAATATTCATGAATTCATTTCCGAGGTGAACGATCTTGGTGCGGTGACACACGTACGTGCCAACATCTTCCCAGATGGCGGTATCAGCCGTTTACGTCTATTTGGTACCAAAGCGAAATAGGTAAGGAAAAGAGTATGAGTAATGGAATACGTCGTTTAGTGATCGAACCGTTAACCAAACAAGCGTTTGCTGAGTTTGGTGATGTTATCGAGTCTGATAACAGTGATTTTTTCATGATCAACAATGGGTCAACTCGTCGCTACCACAAGCTTGCGGCAACGGATGTGCAAGATCAAGGTGGAGAAGCCATCATCAGCATCTTCCAGGCCACTCCGCTGAAGTACCCATTGACTATCGAGATGCTAGAGCGTCATCCACTTGGCTCTCAGGCATTCGTTCCATTACTTGGTCAACCCTATTTAATTGTTGTCGCGCCAAAGGGCGAAAATCCAACATTAGCCAGCTGCCGAGCGTTCCTCAGCAACGGTCGTCAAGGAGTGAACTATCACAAAGGTGTGTGGCACCATCCTGTTCTCGCGCTTACCGATCAAGACCAGTTCTTGATTGTGGATAGAGGCGGTGAAGGTCATAACTGTGATGAAGTTTATTTTGATAGCGACCTCGTGGCACTGCACTTGGAAGACCTGCCGACGGACAACAATAAGGAAGAGCAGCGCGTTGAAAATGCGCTGTGATACAGGAGTTTATTATGGATCCGCATATTACAGAATGGTTGAATTTGGCGATTCGCTGGATTCACATGATCGTTGGTGTCGCATGGATCGGCGCATCATTTTACTTTGTCTGGCTTGAAAACAACCTAAACAGAGTAAACCCAAAAACAGGCCTATCTGGTGATTTATGGGCGATTCACGGTGGTGGTATCTATCACCTTGAAAAGTACAAGCTGGCACCACCAGAGATGCCAGAACATCTTCACTGGTTTAAATGGGAAGCTTACTTCACTTGGATCACAGGTGTGTGTCTACTTGGGGTTGTCTACTACCTTAACGCTGAGATTTACCTGATTGCACCGGGCTCAGGCCTTGATTCGACTACCGCAATCGCGATTGGTATTGGTTCTTTTGTCGCTGGTTGGTTTATTTACGACCTGTTGTGTGACTCTCCATTAGGTAAGACGCCAGTATTGCTTGGTATTGTGTTGTTCGTACTGCTGGTGGCGGCGACTTACGGCTTGACCCAAGTGTTTAGTGGTCGTGGTGCTTACATTCATGTTGGCGCGATCATTGGTACCATCATGGTGGGTAACGTATTCCGCGTTATCATGCCGGCGCAGCGCAACCTGGTGAAAGCGATTGAAGAGAAGCGCGAACCTGATCCAGCACTTCCTGCGAAAGGCTTACTGCGTTCTCGTCATAACAACTACATGACGCTACCAGTATTGTTCATCATGATCAGTAACCACTTCCCGAGCACGTATGGTTCGGAGTACAACTGGTTGATTCTAGCTGGCTTGGCGGTATTCAGTATTTTGGTTCGCCACTACTTTAATACCCGACATGGCAGCCAGAAGTTTGCTTGGACAGTGCCAGTGGCGGCACTCGGTATGATTACGCTTGCGTTCGTGACCTCACCTTACGCGAAAAAGCAGATGACACCGACACCAGTCGCGAAAGCGCCCGTGGTTGAGCAGGTGCAAAGTAGTGCAGAAGCTACACCAGTCGTGGAAGAAATTGCAGCAGGAGCTGTGGAATCTGACAAAGGTGCTCAAGTTCAGCAAACAGCTGCCACTAGTGCTCCGGTATCTTCGGACGCAGGCATTCGCTTTGAGACCATCAACCAAGTCATTCAAGAGCGCTGTTCGGTGTGTCACTCAGCTTCACCGACTCATGCTGCCTTTGCCGCCGCACCAGCCGGGGTCATCTTGGATACACCTGAAGAGATCAAAGCCAACGTACCGAGAATCATCGCTCAAACCGTAACAACGAAAGTCATGCCACTTGGAAACCTCACCCAAATGACAGATGACGAACGTGCATTGATTGGTGATTGGGCCGCACAAGGAGCGAAGCTTCAATAAATTATCCAGAATCCTTTACCTAAGAGCGTGAGTCTTAGGTGAGGCTTGGGGAGAGTTTGGCTACACGGGCACGCGCCAAACTCGTCCCACCCTGTTTCCCCGGTTCCTATACCGGGGCTTTTTGTATGCTTTCCCAAGCGTTGGTTCTTTTTTGAAGGTATTTCCCTTTTTTGACGCGCTGCTTACATTCTTCAAGCAATTGATATTTACTATCGAAACTCTCTTATTCATATAGGCAAGTGTCTAATTATGAAGCATTTCTTTGAAAGTGAGTTGATGCTCTCTAGCTCACTCAACTTTGTTCTATTGTCCGTTGGGCTGACTCTTCTGCTGCATATCCCAATTTGGTGTGGGTTCAACCTGAGCCGACGTAAATGGAAACTGATGGATTATTTATGGCCGTTTCTGGCGGGGATAGGCATGCTTGGCGCTGTCTCAGAGATTCGGGCTAAGGTTGCCGGTGATTGGGTAGAAACTGAACAGACAAGAGCTGTGGTGATTCTAGAATCTATTCAGCAGTTCTCTCTTGATCGATTGCGCGGTGATGTTTGTTCGGGTCAGCCGTCGGCCAATGATCAAGCCGAATACCATCAAGCCTGTATGTGGTACCTCACAACCGCGAAGACCTTTAAAGATGTTGATTTCTCTATGCTGCCGAGCGCTTCTACATTAATGGTTCCAGCACCTGATATTGCGTTACTAGAGAGCGACTCTGTATGGGTGAGTGGGATGCTGAATCAATACGAGAAGCAGAAAAATCAATACATCAAAACCAGGGAAGCGCAGCTTAAACAGCCAATAGAAAGCCTTTTCTGGTATGTGAGTCCTTACTTAGTCTGTTTTGCGATTGCGTTGCGCCTGACTAAGGTCACAGCTGAACTCAAACTGGACAAAGCATCGTAGTAGGTTGTGTTCGCTTTCTCGCTCTAGGTCAAAACAATACTGCGTGATATTACCTAGCTCATGTTACGACGTTACCCAAATGACAGGGCAAACGTCAGCAATATCGGTAGGGTCACGATACTTAAAAAGTTGCCAAACAGTACCATAGAAGCAACCTTAGGTGGCTCAACGTTGAAGCGTTCAGCAAACAAGTAGTTCATTACCGCTGGTGGCAGCATGGTGAACAGAACCATCATTTGAAGCTGTAGGGTTGGTAGTGGAATAAAGAAGTAGATAATGCCGAAGGCGATGGCTCCGGTGAACAAAGATTGCGCAGTGCATAGCAAACCCACCTTGAGGCCGCTAAGCCTTAGGTTGACCATTTGTGAGCCAAGAGATAGCAGCATGATAGGCACGGCTGCTTGCCCAAGTAGTGATGTCGCTTCGTAAAGCGGATTCCAAACCGCGACGCCAGATAAATTAAGCGTCATTGCCACGGCAGCAGCGAGGAAGATTGGCATCTTGAAGATCTGTTTTAGCGGGTTCCCTTCACTTAATAGCGCCAAACCCAAACTGATATGGATGCAGGCTGAAACCACAAACAGCAGTACTGCTGGCGCCAACGCTGTCTCACCAAAGGTATAGGTAAATAGTGGTATCGCAAGGTTACCGCTGTTGCGAAACATGTGCGGAGGTGCCCAAGCTTTGAAGTTGAGCTTAAAGATCTTACAGATTGGAATCATTAACACTGCAGGTACTAATACAGCAACTAATGAGGCTGTAATTAGTGGTACTTGCTCAGTATCGAGCGGCATGGTGGTGAGTGAGGCAAATACCAAAGCCGGGATACACACGTCCATATTGATGCGGTTGATAGGCTTAAAGTCGGGCTTGAGCAAACGGCCCACGGCAAAGCCAGCAGCAGCGAGCGCAAAAACGGGAAACAGAATGCCAACAACCTGCTCGAACATAGAATTCCTTTTCTAAGTGACGGGTAAATTTAAGGGTGTGCTCAACATGGATTAGAAAGGCTGAGCGACTTGTATAGTCGTCTTAAGTTACCAACATAAATTGTTTACGTCGTGGGCATTTAGCACACAGTAGAGATTTAATTGTTGTTATTTGATGAGGATGCAAAAAAGACCAGAGGCTGGGGGCGACTGGTCTTAGAAGGCTAGGCGAATCTGGACGGATTATTTACAACGATTGTCGTTGTTACCTAGCGGGTGTTACTCGCTTTTAAGCCTAACTGACGAGTTTTTTATATTCTTTGAAATTAGCGTCGTACGCCTTTTCACCGTAGATGTATGTCTCGCTGACGGTTCTGTCATCTCCAAGACTCATCAATACAAACAGCTTCTCTTCAAGCTTGGTTGCTTGCTCCATTCTAAAGCGCATTAGCTGAGTCGCGTGCATATCCAGAACCACGAAATCTGCCTCTTTGCCCACTTCTAAGTTACCGATTTTGTCTTCTAGATGAAGAGAGCGTGCACCACCTAATGTGGCTAAGAATAGCGATTTAGCAGGGTGTAATTTCTTATGTTGAAGCTGCATGATTTTGTACGCTTCACTCATAGTTTGCAGGATAGAGAAGCTAGTACCTGCTCCCACATCGGTACCCATACCAACACGGATTCCGTGCTCTTCCATTTCAGGCAGTCTGAACAGACCTGAACCCAAGAATAGGTTTGAGGTTGGACAGAAAGCGATAGCAGATTCAGTATCGGCTAAACGCTTACACTCGCAATCAGACAAGTGAATGCCATGTGCGAAAACCGAACGTTTGTGCAGCAAGCCATAGTGGTCGTATACATCTAGGTAGCTATCGCGTTCTGGGAATAGAGCCTTCACCCACTCAATCTCTTTCTCGTTCTCTGAAAGGTGGGTGTGCATGTACACATCTGGGTACTCTTCTAACAGCTTCCCTACGGTTGCCAGTTGCTCCGGGGTACTCGTTGGCGCAAAACGAGGCGTCACTGCATACAGCAAGCGACCACGATTGTGCCACTTGTCGATCAGCTCTTTTGAGTCGGCATAGCCTGATTCTGGTGTATCGGTTAGGTAATCTGGCGCGTTGCGATCCATCAGCACCTTACCCGCAATCATACGTAGGTTACGTCTCTCAGCTTCTTCAAAGAACACGTTGACCGACTCTTTATGAACGGTGCCGAATACCAACGCTGTTGTGGTACCGTTGCTCGCCAGCTCGTCTAGGAATAGCTTCGCTACTTTGTGCGCGTAAACTGGGTTTTTAAAGCGTTTCTCTTCTGGGAAGGTGTAGTTTTCAAGCCAGTCGAGCAGCTGCTCGCCATACGATGCAATCATACCGGTTTGCGGATAGTGGATATGAGTATCGATAAATCCTGAGGTGATCAGCTTATCTTTGTACTCTTTGATATCGAGGGTTTTGGGCTGACGAGCAAGCACATCATCGGCATTACCCAAATCAACCACATGGCCATTCTCAACCACTAAAATACCGTCTTCAAAATACTCATATGATTCTTCTAAACCGACATCCTTTGGGTCGGCCACGCTATGAAGAATACTGGCGCGATAAGCTTTGCGTTGCGTTGTCATGTTTACTTCCTTTTAATGCCCTCCAGTCACGTTATGGCGACTGGAGTCTGCGATTTGTGTTAGGCGATTTTCTCTTCCAGAGGATGTTCGTCTACATCGCTTGTTTGCTTGGGATCGTTACGATCCTCAGTTTGATAATGTTGGGTCGGGCGCTTCTGTTCAAGCGCTTGTCCCTGATAGTGTGCGATTAGTTCACCGGCAACCGATACCGCGATTTCTGCAGGATGTTTTCCATTCACAGCGCTAATACCAATCGGACAAATCATGGTGTTGATCTGCTCTTGGTTATAGCCGCGTTGTTCCAATCGGAAATCGAACTTCTTGCGTTTTGTTAGTGAGCCAATCATGCCGAAGTAACGACTGTCTTCGCGGTCAATGATGGCTTTAGCAAGGTCGAAATCGAGCTGGTGGTTGTGGGTCATCACTAGGTAGTAACTGTTTGGTGGCATCTGTTTCACTTCACCAACTGGGTCGTCAGTGACAAGCTTTTTAACGCCTTGAGGTAAGGTTTCTGGGAACACTTCTTCGCGTTCATCAATCCACGTTACGCGGAAAGGCAGAGTGGCGACAATGTGCAATAGCGCCTTAGCCACATGGCCTGCACCAAATAGCACCAGATGGTTCTGTTGAGTACCAATCGGCTCGAAGCTCAGAGTAGCCATTCCACCACAACATTGGCCTAGGCGAGCACCAAGGTTGAAGCGCTCGACTTTGAGAGACTTTTCGCTGGCGATCAGCATCTCGCGCGCCATTTTAGTCGCAACATGTTCAAGGTGGCCGCCGCCAATGGTCGCAATGATGCGATCGCGAGTGACCAGCATTTTTGTTCCGGCATCACGAGGCACAGAACCTCGATCTTCAAGAACCGTCACCATGACACACGGCTCGTAGTTCTCTTCCAGTTTTGCCAGTTCGTGAATCCAATTATCCTTAAACATACTTCCTCCAAAAGCTCCAGCTTGATGCTTCTTACGCCAGTCTAAAGAGCTCCCTGCTCAATACTGCGGACTGGCGAGTGTCCTTGTTACCTGTTGGTTACAGCTTGATGATGTTAATCACTACGCCGTCTCTTGCTCTGTGTCGACTGACGCCTTCGCGGGCTCTGAAACAGCTTGAACAGCCATCAGAATGCGCTCTGGTGTCGCGGGTGTATTCAGCTTCGGAATTGCCCCATCGACGGCGACTGAGTTAATGGCATCTTTGAGTGCACTCCACACAGACATCCCCAACATAAACGGTGGTTCACCAACCGCTTTCGAGTTGAAGACGGTGTCTTCTGGGTTACTGCGGTTCTCCAATAGATGCGTTCTAAAATCGATCGGCATATCGGCAATCGCTGGGATCTTGTAACTTGCAGGGCCATTGGTCATTAGACGGCCTTGCTCATTCCATACCAACTCTTCCGTGGTGAGCCAGCCTGCGCCCTGAACGAAGCCCCCTTCTACTTGGCCGATATCGATAGCAGGGTTCAATGAAGCTCCGACATCGTGCAGGATATCGACGCGCAGAATTTTGTTCTCACCTGTCAGCGTATCGATGATCACTTCAGAACATGACGCGCCGTAGGCGTAGTAGTAGAACGGACGGCCGCGCGCTTTCTCGTGATCGTAATAGATCTTCGGAGTGCGGTAGAAGCCAGTGCTGGAGAGCGAGATTTGGTTAAACCAAGCCAGTTCGACAAACGCGTTGAAGGTCATGATCTCGTCGCGGATCTGTACCATACCGTTTTTGAACACCACTTCTTCTTGCGAAACTTTGAAGTGCGAGGCTGCAAAGTCGATCAGTCGTTGCTTAATCGTTATTGCGGCGTTCTGCGCGGCCTTACCATTGAGGTCGGCGCCCGATGAGGCCGCGGTTGGTGATGTGTTCGGAACTTTGTCTGTGTTTGTAGCGGTGATCTGGATACGTTCGACATCGACTTGGAACTCCTCTGCAACGATTTGCGCCACTTTGATGTTCAAGCCTTGGCCCATTTCCGTACCGCCGTGATTCAGATGAATACTGCCATCGGTGTAGATATGGATAAGCGCACCAGCTTGGTTCAAGAAAGTTGCGGTAAATGAGATGCCGAATTTCACCGGAGTGATTGCCAAGCCTTTTTTTAAGATAGGGCTCTGTTTGTTGAACTCATCAATTTCTTTACGGCGAGCGTGGTAGTCACTGCTGCGTTCAAGCTGTTCGGTTATCTCAGGAAGAAAGTTGTCTTCAACGGTTTGGTAGTAATGGGTCACGTTACGGCCTTCTTCGCCGTAGTAGTTCACCTTACGTACCTCCAATGGATCTTTTTTCAGGTAACGAGCGATCTCATCCATGATGTGTTCAATTGTCATCATGCCTTGAGGGCCGCCGAAACCGCGGTAAGCGGTGTTAGATGCTGTGTTGGTTTTGCAGCGGTGTCCTACCACGGTTGCATCGCCAAGGTAGTAGGCGTTGTCTGAGTGGAACATCGCGCGGTCAACAATCGAGCTTGAAAGGTCAGGTGAGTAGCCACAGTTACCTGCTACGGTAATATCGGCACCTTGAATCACGCCGTTGTCATCAAAACCGACCTTGTATTGGTTGTAGAATGGATGGCGTTTGCCCGTCTGCTGCATATCTTCGTTACGCAGTAGGCGCATTTTAGTTGGTCGACCTGTTAGGCTGGCGACGACTGCAGCGATACACGCAGGAGATGCCGCTTGAGTCTCTTTACCACCAAAGCCACCACCCATACGGCGCATATCAATCACTACTTTGTGCATTGGCACACCAAGCACTTCTGCAACCAATTTTTGCACTTCGGTCGGGTTTTGTGTCGAGGTGTAAACAATCATCCCGCCGTCTTCGGTCGGCATCACGCTGCTGACTTGAGTCTCAAGATAGAAGTGCTCTTGACCGCCGATCTCGAGATCACCAGATATCACATGTTTGGCTTTGGCAAGCGCCGCTTTCGAGTCACCACGTTGCTGTGTGTGGCTCTCTGTGACGAAGTGCTCTTTAGCTAAGGCTTCTTTCACATCGAGAATCGCTGGCAGCTCTTCGTATTCTATGATGGCGGCGTGTGCCGCTTTGCGTGCCGTTTCTAAATCGTTGGCTGCCACAGCAATCACTGGTTGGCCGTAGAATTCGACTTTGCCATCTGCGAGTAGGGGATCGCCAGGAAGGATGGCACCGATATCCAGTTCACCCGGTACATCTTTAGCCTGAATCGCGATGGCGACACCTTCAAATTCGTAACACGGCGAGACGTCGATCTTGGTGATTTTTGCATGCGCTTGAGTACTAAGGCGCGCGTAGACGTGCAGTTGGTTTGGGAACTCTAAACGGTCATCGATGTATACCGCTTCGCCCGTTACTTGTTTTGGTGCACTGTCGTGTTTAACGCTTTTACCCACGCCAGTTTTAAGATCTTGTTTTGCGATAGTCACCATCTCTTCGTGGGTCATCGCCTGTTTGTTTTTGTTAGACATAAGACGTTACCCTTGTTTCGATTTGATTGTGCTTGTTCTGCTGTTCAATGAAGTAACGGCGCAACATATTGGCTGCCGACAATGAGCGGTACTCTTGACTCGCTCGAAAATCAGAGAGTGGCTCGAAGTCTTGATACAGTTCCTGCATCGCTTCTTTAATTGTAGCGTCTGTCCAAGGGCTGCCTAATAACGTATTTTCACAACGAGCGGCGCGCTTAGGCGTTGCAGCCATACCACCAAAGGCGATGCGAGCATGCGTTACCTTGCCTTCTTCCACCTGAATGTCGAAGGCGCCACATACGGCTGAGATGTCATCATCTAGACGTTTTGAGAGTTTGTAAGCGCGGAAGTTATCGCTGCTTGGTTTAGGTATGATGATCTGCTCGATAAACTCACTCTCTTTCTGAGCGGTGACTTTATAGCTGATAAAGTAGTCCTCGATCGGCATGGTGCGCGACTCATCACCACAACGCAGTTTGATCTTGGCATCTAACGCAATCAGTAGCGGAGGCGTATCACCGATAGGAGAAGCATTGGCTACGTTGCCACCAATCGTTCCTTGGTTACGTACTTGCAGTGACGCAAAGCGGTGAAGCAGTTCGCCAAAGTCTGGGTAGTGCTTTTTCAGTAGTGAATAAGCCTCACTGATTGGAAGGTTGGCACCGATGATAAGGTCGGTGTCGGTCTCTTCACACAGCTTCATATCTTCGACAAGGTTGACGCTGATAAGGGTTTCGATTTCACGGTGAAACTGCGTAACTTCCAGTGCTAGGTCGGTGCCGCCTGCAACCAGCCTAGCTTTCGGGTGAGCGATATACAGTTTCGCAAGCTCATCAATACTTTTTGGAGAGAATGCGGTGAGATGACCTAAACGAAGGTTTGCTTCAGTGCCTTGAATGCTCTCCAACTTTTCAATGGTTTTGCGTTCAAGTTCAGCGAATTGGTCGATAAGAGGTTGGTCTGTAGACAAAGACATTGCAGCATCAACAATCGGTCGGTAACCCGTACAGCGACATAAATTGCCTGCTAGAGACTCCATCACATCTTCTTTGCTAGCGTTAGGCTTGTTCTTGCCAAGCGCGAACATCGACATAATGAATCCCGGTGTACAGTAGCCACACTGTGAACCATGAAAATCCACAACCGCTTGTTGTACTGGGTGTAAAGAGCGATCTCGGTTCTGTAGATCTTCGACGGTAATCAGTTGCTTGCCGTGCAGAGCAGAAACGAACGTTAAGCATGAGTTTACCGAGCGATACTGTAATTGCCCGTCTACCACTTCACCTAACACCACAGTACACGCACCGCAATCGCCTGAACCGCAACCCTCTTTGGTACCTGTCTTCTTGACGTTAGTACGCAGGTAATTAAGTACGGTCATATTCGGCGACAGATTGTCTTCGTGTCTTATTTCCTGATTGAGCAAAAAAGTAATCAAGAGACCTCCTTGTATATCGACATATTCCATGTGTAATTTTTTTGACTTCTTGGTCAATAATTATCCATCCTGACCCTGTGGTCAACTATTTATTTACAAAAATGCAACAAAGAGATTTTGGGTAAGATTGTATACAATAATTTTTTGATTTTAATTCGTTGTTTTTAATTGAGTAAATTTGGAAATTGAGGATTTAAAAGAATGAATGGATTTACTTCTATGTATACAAATAATGTTTGGATAATTGGAGGGTTTTGGTGAATATTCGGTCGTGGCTGTGGGGCAAAATTCGATAGGAAAGCGAACAAAAAGTACAGAAAATGAGTTGTGAGAGAGTATGACCTTTGGCTTCAGGCATGAAAAAAGCGAGTGTAGAACTCGCTTTTAAAGAGGATTTTAACTTGTTCAGCAAGCGTTCGAACTAGGACTTACTCTTGAGAAGATCAGAGAAAACCACATGAAGATCGCTAGAGGCGGTGCTGCTGTCTAGGTTGAGCTTAGAGCGAATATGGCTCAAGTGTTCACGCATTAAATCAACCGCTTGCTCTTCATCACCGGATTCGATGGCATCAAGTAACTGCTCGTGCTCGTCTTGAGAACAGTTTGAATGAGTACCTGTTTCGTACTGGGCGATCAACAGGGAGGTTTGTGACACTAAGCTACGTTGGAAAGCCAGTAGTGGTGCATTCTCTGCCATTTCAGCAAGTTTAATATGGAACTCACCAGACAGTCGCAGGCCAGAACCGTAGTCGCCCTGTTCGAAGGCGCAGTTCTCTTTCGCGACCAATTTTCTACATTCGTCGATCTGAGCTTTGGTGGCATTCTTAACCGCAAGTTCAGTGATGGCCAATTCCATCACTTCACGTGCTTTGAAAATCTGTTTTGCTTCATCGACCGTTGGCGCGGCAATCACGGCGCCTCGGTTTGGACGAATAACCACAACTTGTTCTAACGATAGACGCAGTAAGGCACGACGGATGATGGTGCGGCTTACGCCAAAGATTTCTGCTAATGCTTCTTCGCTCAGTTTGGTGGCTGGTGGCAGCCTTTGTTCTAATATCGCATCGAAGATATGGCAGTAAACGACGTCATCTTGGGTTTGACCCGTTACTTTCGTTTTTACACCTTTTGAGACAGAGTTTTTGAGAGCTGTCATAGAGATAAAGGCCCTTGTTTAGTCGAGTAGGGATTGTTGAGCATATTGCACTGGTATTAATCTATATTGTATACACTTATCCATACAATGCTACCGCCTGAGGCCAATAGGTTAGAGAGTTTGCGTATATCTGATAACAATTGAGACACAGTTTTCATCTTGCTTGAAAAACTGTGTCATCGAGTATGAAATCTTATCAATATGATTTGTCGAAGTAGAGGTTAGCCGTGCTGTTAAACGCGGTTATCTCCGCCACTGTAGGCAACAATTTGGCTTATCTCACTCAAGCTTCTTCCTGATTGCTGTTGCCACTCATTAAACGCGTTACTTGCGGCTTGTTGAGCGCGTTTGGTGTTGCGTCCGCTGTCGATAACACCGGTTGTGCGCAAGTGTGCTTCGACGTCTGTCGACAAGATAAACGTATCTTTACCCATTTGACGTAGGGTGTAGGCACCAGTGTTACCACCGAGTCGTTTACCGTGCTTTTTTAGGTGATCCCAAAGTTCGGTAATGCGCTCTGATGGCCACTCAGCTACCATTTGGGCGAAGCTACCATATTCACGTTGAGCGTTGCGGATCATCATCGCATTCGCAGGGATTGTCATGACTTTGGTTAGGTGGCGAATAATGCGTGGGTCTTGTGCTTTTTGCTCCCACATCTCATTAGGTAGCATCAGCATCTTCTCAACATCGAACTCAAAGAATACCTCTTCAAATTGAGGCCATTTCTTCCTAACAACACTCCAAGAAATACCACACTGAAAGACTTTTTCTGTAAAGGCAGCGAGCCAGCGATCATCACCAATCTGCATCAGTTCATCGTGGGTCAGTGGCTTGCGAACGATCTTCTCAAGTTCAGCTTCGCCACCCTTACGGTGAGCTGCTCTTTGATAAATGGTTTCAAACTTTTCTTGGGTCATGACGGATTCCAAATTACTTCGAGTTTTTAATGATATGGGGACTAATCTACAGATGAAAAGGGGTGCTACACCTCACTCGCTAATTGATCGAGGAATCCTCGCATATAGTTGGTGCGACGCTCAGCTTCTTGTTTGGCCGATTTGGTATTCATGGTCTGTGCGAGCTTGAACAGCTTCACGTAGAAGTGGTCAACGCTGAAGTGTTTATCATTTAAATCACGCTCTTCAGCGAACGGGTCTTCATGATTATAGAGCTCAGCATCAAAGCTTTGACCGACAAACAAGCAGCGAGCAATGCCAATCGCGCCGAGGGAATCTAGACGGTCGGCATCTTGAACGATCTGCGCTTCAACGGTTTCTGGCGTGATATTCGCGCTATAACTATGGGTAACAATTGCATGGTGAATCGCATCTAAATGATGAGCGGGGTAGTCAATTGACTTGAGAAATGCGATTGCTTTGTCGGCCGCGACTTTTGAACTTGTCGCTCGCTCGGGGTGATTCTTCGGGAAGGTAAAACAGTCATGCAGATAGGCTGCAGGTAACACAACTTCAAGCTCTGCTTGTTCTTGGGCACACAAGGATTTTGCTGTTTTGACGACACGCTTGATGTGGCTGATGTCATGGGCCGCATCTTGGGTCATCTCTTGCTTTGCAAAGTTAAGCATCTGATCTTCAAACTTTTCGAGCACGTTCGGTTCTTTTTCTGATTGGTATTGAGTTGTCATGCTAATCATTTCTGAGTCTGTTTTACAGCCAATCTTTTGGGCTTTGTACTGAAGCTCTAGTTTCTGAGGTTTGAGCTTATCGAGATCGTCTTCTGAAACATCAATACAACAAAGCCGACTCAAAGGTCGGCTTCAAATTATGTCTAGCTGAAGGCTTCTAGGCTGCTTCTTTTTGCAGTTGAGCCAGCACATCATGTAGTGATGGGCTAATGGTGTGGCCCAGTGCTTTCACCTCTTCACATGGCTCGACCAAATCCGGGATCTGGAAGCTGATCATATTCGCGGCCATAGAAGCGCGGATGCCATTGTTGGAATCTTCAAAGGCCAGACATGATTCCGGAGCAACGCCAAGACGTTCTGCCGCTAATAGGTAGATCTCTGGGTGTGGCTTACCATTCGTTACCTCACAGCCTGTGCTTAGAGAAGCGAAGTAGGAATCTAATCCTGCTAATTCAAGTTTCTTCTTGGCGATATCCAGTTGAGTCGAAGTCGCAACTGCAGCTGGAATATTGTTCGACTTCAACCACTCTAGCAGCTCAATCACGCCCTCTTTTACTGGAATCGCTTGGTTCTTCACGATCGCGCTGTAGCGAGTACGCCACTCATTGTTGAGGGCTGGGTAGTCGAGGTCTTCACCGTAACCGTTACGAAAGATTTGCTCGATGGTTTTAGCATTGCAGCCGATGATGCCGAGGTAAACATCTTTTAGGAAAGGGACCCCTTGTGCTTGGCACGCTTCTTCGAATATCTGCATACACAGGCGCTCGGTATCGAGAAGTAGGCCATCCATATCAAAAATTGCTGCTTGGAATTTCATAGTTGCGGTTCTTGTACCATCGTCTTTGCTGAGGGCGGCTATTTTGACATACCCCAATAACTTAGGCGAGTTAAAGCTCTGTGAATAAACGTTCCAAACTATGATAACTCGACTTAAATGTTCCCTTAATGATCGAGAAAACTCATATGCATATCATTGCTTTAATAACAAATGGATCTGATGGGTAAATTTTATAGATTCCCTCGTTCTAAAAGAAACAATCAACATCAGCGTGCATAACAAATCGACGTCGTGATGAAGAGAAATGATCACAATCTAGATACTTATGGTCCTGTTATCGTGACCATAATCTGATAAAAAACAATCCGTTAGAATGGTCAATCAGAGTGTGACCTAGTAATAAGTAAATCATTGAACATACAGAGAAAATATCCCTATTCCATGTTTTAGGTAGGGTAGCTTATGTTGTATTTTGAGTTTCTATTTTTGCTAGTTGTCCTCTATATCGGTTCTCGATATGGCGGTATTGGTTTAGGTGTTGTTTCTGGTATTGGTTTGGTGATTGAAGTCTTCGTTTTTAAGATGCCACCAACCTCTCCACCAGTCACTGTAATGCTGATTATTCTTGCGGTTGTGACCTGTGCTTCCATCTTAGAAGCCGCTGGTGGTTTGAAATACATGCTGCAAGTGGCAGAGAGGGTACTAAGAAAGAACCCGAAACGAGTGACCTTGATAGCGCCGTTTGTGACGTACTCAATGACATTTCTATTGGGAACAGGCCACGCGGTTTACTCAATTATGCCTATCATCGGTGATGTGGCGCTTAAAAATGGTATCCGTCCAGAACGTCCAATGGCAGCAGCGTCTGTAGCTTCACAACTGGCAATTACCGCATCTCCGATCTCAGCGGCCGTGGTTTACTACTTAGCGCAGCTGTCTGATATTCAGCACTCGATTACCTTATTGTCTATCCTGCTTGTGACAGTGCCTGCAACGCTGTTTGGTACGCTGTTGTTGTCTCTGTACAGCTTGAAGCGCGGTAAAGAGCTAAATGACGATCCTGATTACCAAGCGCGACTAAAAGATCCTGAGTGGAAAAAGCGCATTGAAAGCACCACTGCGACTTCTTTAGATGAAGTGCTACCAACGTCGGCTCGCAACGCAGTATTGATCTTCTTACTTTCAATTGTGGTGATCGTAATTGTGGCGATGGTACCTGAGATCAGAACCATTGTAGACGGTGAAAAGCCAATCAAGATGTCGGTGATCATCCAAATGATGATGCTATGCTTCGGCGGTATCATCTTGCTGGCGACTAAGACTGACCCACGTGACGTACCAAATGGTGTGGTATTTAAGTCAGGTATGGTGGCGGCGATCGCTATCTTTGGTATCGCTTGGATGTCAGATACTTACTTCCAGTACGCCATGCCTCAGTTCAAGTCTGGCATCGTTGAGATGGTAACTAACTACCCATGGACGTTCGCACTGGCGCTATTCATTGTATCGGTTGTGGTGAATTCACAAGCTGCCACCGCGCGTATGATGCTCCCTGTTGGCCTTGGTCTAGGGTTAGACCCAGCTTTACTTATCGGCTTGATGCCAGCGGTATATGGTTACTTCTTTATTCCTAACTACCCATCAGACATTGCAACGGTGAACTTCGATGTTTCTGGCACCACTAAGATTGGTAAGTGGTACTTCAACCACTCATTCATGTCGGTTGGTTTGATTGGCGTCGTCGGTGCATGTTGCCTAGGCTACGTGTTAGCTAAGGTGTTCATCGGCTGATATAAATATCAATGAGTTAACAAGAAAAACAGCGCTGATTAAGGCGCTGTTTTTGTATCTGTTTGATGGTTGAATTTATAAGATGTTGTTGTTAGATTGGATGAATGCAAACGAATCCTACACCTTCATCATTCATTATCTGGTGGCGCTCTAATTAGAGCGGCGCAGGATTCTTACATTCTTAAGCTGCTGGTAGGTAGCTAAGAATGTCATCTCTTTTTGTATCTCCAGTAGCGGTTTATTTTTACTAGGAGATACTATTATGAAAACCAATCAACACACTGATACAAAAGACATTATCCTTACTGGTGACAGAGCCACAGGCCCTCTGCACTTAGGCCATTATGTGGGTTCACTGAAACAGCGTGTAGCTCTGCAATCACAGCATGAGCAGACCATTCTGGTTGCAGATATGCAAGGCTTAACGGATAACGCGCATAATCCAAGTAAAGTCTCTTCCAACATTCTAAACGTGGTGGCTGACTATTTAGCTGTTGGCATTGACCCTTCGCAAACCACTATCTGCCTTCAGTCGCAAGTTCCTGCGCTCGCAGAGCTGACCATGTACTACAGCAATCTTGTCTCTATCAGTCGATTAGAACGCAATCCTACAGTGAAAAGTGAGATTCAAAACAAGGGCTTTGAACGCTCTCTTCCGGCAGGCTTCTTAACTTACCCTATCTCTCAAGCTGCAGACATTACAGGTTTCAATGCTACATTAGTGCCTGTAGGCGATGACCAACTGCCGATGTTAGAGCAAACCAATGAGATCGTGAGAAAGGTAAACGGCTTAGCAGGACGCACCATTTTGAATGAGTGCCGACCTCTGCTCAGTAATGCTCCGCGCTTACCTAGTACTGATGGTAAAAACAAGATGTCGAAGTCGATGGGTAATGCCATCAATTTGGGCGCGAGTGAGAAAGAGATCTCTACAGCCGTGAAATCAATGTACACCGACCCTAATCATCTAAGAGTGGAAGACCCGGGTACCGTAGAAGGGAATGTGGTGTTCACGTATCTTGATGCGTTCCACCCAGATAAGAACGAAGTAGAGCAGCTTAAAGAGCACTATCGACGTGGTGGGCTAGGTGATGGCACGACCAAGAAAGTCTTGGAAGAGTGTCTGCAAGAGATGCTTCGTCCAATCAGAGCACGTAGGGCAGAGTACCTTGATGATAAGGCTCAGCTGTTGGAGATCTTATCTATCGGCAGTCAGCGTTCCAGAGAAAAAACAGCCAAAGTTCTGTTCGATGTGAAGGATGTATTCGGGCTCAATATCTTCTGAAGGTCTCAAAGGTATCCAGATACAACATTGAAAACCTGCTACGTTGGCGGGTTGCGACCAAAACCAATGAGGCTCACACCGAGCCTCATTAAATTCAGTCTTTTCAAGTCCTAAACCGGCTCTCCTGCTTCATCCTCTTCGACAATGTCTGTCTCTAGGCTTGCTTCTTCTAACCATCTAACAATGGCAGGGCTATTAAGTACACGCTCTTGGTAGCTAGTCGCAGCTTCTGAAAGCTCAATTCCATAGGTTCTGAACCTTAGAGCAAGAGGCGCGTACATAGCATCAGCGATAGACCACTCGCCGAAAAGCCAACCATCAGGGTATTTTTCGCCTTGTTCGGACCACAGGGTATCCACTCTCTCAATATCTTTCTTCGCTGCCTCGCTCAATACCACTTTTCTACGCGCTCGGCAGTTCATCGGTAGCTCTTCTCTTAGAGCAAAAAAGCCAGAGTGCATCTCTGCGGATATCGCTCGGGCATGGGCACGTTCTGACGCAGACTGTGGCCACGCAGCACCATCGAGATGCGCTTCGTTGATGTATTCCAAGATGGCAAAAGAATCCCACACTGTGATGTTGTCATCGACCAGTGTTGGTACTTTTGCAGTTGGAGTGACCTCAGAAAGCGTCTCATAGAATTCTGGTGTGAATAGTGTCAGTTTGGTGATCTCGGCGTCGAGGTTGTGCTGAGCTAAAATCAACCAAGCTCGAAGTGACCAGCTAGAGTAGTTTTGATTAGCGATGAAGAGTTTCATAAAGGCTTCCTTGCGTTAAATTTATCGTCTAATGGAATAGGTTTAGCTTAAGAGATTGTATTGCGCGCCACTAACGGATAATTTTGATGTAATACATTAATAAAAACGATGGGTACCAAATCGATATGGATATTGATGCGCTAAGGGGCTTTCTTGCCTTTGTCGAAACCAGCAGTTTCACCCGAGCCGCCAAACAGATAAACCGCACCCAGTCTGCATTTAGCGCTCAAATGCGCAAGTTAGAGGAAGAGCTCAACGTCACCTTGTTCCAAAAAGAGGGGCGTAACTTGGTGCTGACCGAAGCAGGGCTGGCTCTGCGCTCTCATGCTGAACAACTCGTGGCGTTACACAATACGGCACTGAAACAGGTCAAATGTTACGAGAACAAGCAGCCGCTGCGACTGGGTTGCCCTGAAGACTACAACGACACCTTGCTGCCTAAGTTTATTGAGGTGGTGATGGAAGCTGAACCCACCTGTTCGATTCAGGTATTCAGCCAACCAAGCATCACGCTACGTGAGTGGCTCGATGATGGACGACTCGACGCGGCGATTGTTACGCGTGCACCTGATAGCGAAGAGGGTTACTGGCTCGCCAATGATGTTGGGGTGTGGATAGCGAGCCAAGACTTTGATTTCGATGCTCATGAATCGCTGCCGTTGGCGCTGTTTCAAACCGATTGTAAGTATCACGCAGCCGCAGTGAATGGATTGACAAAACAAGGCACCGCCTATCGATTGCTAGCTTGCAGCAATACAGCATCGGCTCAGAGCGCCATCGTGAGAGCTGGCTTAGCTGTTGGGGCGATGGGTAAATTGAGCGTGCCACCGGAGCTTAAGATCCTTGAAAATATGCCCTCACTGCCTGCTGTAGAAATAGCTCTGATATTGGGTACTCAACATCATCCTCTGTTAGACAAAGATCTTTTAAATCGACTGGGCGATCTCAACCTTTCTCATTAAGGCTATCAGAGCTCTCAATCCTACATAAGCGACTATTGCAAAATGCCCAGTCGCTTAAGCTTGCGATAAATGGTGTTACGACTAATACCAAGCACCCTCGACGTTTTACTGATGTTGCCTTGGTTCGCTTGATAGGTTTGAACTAAGGTCTCTTCCACTGTGCTTTGCAGATCGTTATTAGATGGCGCTTGAGTGCAAGTGATAGGGCTTTGATTCGCCAGTTGTTCGGCGAGCTGTAATGGTACGTGCTCGAGTTTTAGTTGCGGTTCACCGCTCGACATTAAAGCGGATACCTTGAGTAGATTATCCAGTTCACGAATGTTGCCCGGCCACGGATAGGAGCAAAACAGAGACATCAGGTGCGAACAGATAGTTTGCTCTGACTCTGCGTATTTGCGATGGATGGCTTCAATCAATTCCTGTTTATCTTGTCTTTGACTGAGGCTTGGCAGGGTGAATATCAAACCATTGAGACGGTAGTAAAGATCTTGTCTGAATTGACCTGTTTCGACGAGCTGGGTCAAGTCTTTGTGGGTTGCTGCTATGATCTGGCAATCGACTTGATAGCTTTGGTTAGAACCGACAGGCACTACCGATTTATCCTGCAAGACATGAAGTAAACGACACTGAGCCTCTAACGGCATATCAGCTATCTCATCCAAAAATAAGATCCCTTTGTCAGCTTGACGGATCTTACCTTGGAAACCTTGTTTGTTTGCGCCAGTAAAAGCCCCCGGCGCATAACCAAACAGCTCAGACTCAATCAAATCTTTCGGTAGCGCGCCGCAATTTACTGCCACCAAAGGGCTATTGCTGCGTTGACTCTGCTTATGAAGTGCTTTGACAAACTCGCCTTTACCAACACCTGTTTCCCCGAGTATCAGAAGGCTGATGCCTTTATCTATGACTTTACTGGCTTGTTGCCACGCTTGTTCGATCTGTTGATCGCCATGGTGTAACTCGCATGAGGCAGTGATTGCGCGGCTGCGCTTTGGTGAGGGCGTGTTGAGGCTCTTTTTCTCAAACACAAAAGACGATTCAGAACGATTGAAGAGCTGATCAATGCTTTCACCAAGTATCGAGCCTTGCTCTAAAAGTTGTGAGGCGACTTGGTTATGGGCCAATACTTCTCCCGCCTCGTTGGCGATAACAATGCCCTGCCAACCGCTATGCAGCAGTGACTTTTCACATGCGAGGTCGATGCGAGTGGAGCCTTGGGGAATGTGATTGAGTAGTTGGTTCTCTACTAGTTGCACCATATTCTGCACTAAGAACTGTACTGAGCTGTCGTGTTGTTGCTGCTCACTGGTGATATCTAAAATGCCGACCATCTGCCCTTGATGATCAAAAATAGGGTTCGCTGAGCAGCTGATAAAGCGGTGCTGATGAATGAAGTGTTGTTCACCAATAATCGTCACGGGTTTGGCTTCAATCAATGCAGTGCCAATGGCATTGGTGCCCTTAAGTTGTTCCTTCCAGCAGGCACCAGAGCTCAATGCAATACTGGTGAGCTTCTCTTCAAAGCGCTTCTGCCCCCAACTCGCCAGTATCACCCCATCGGTATCGGTCAATATCAGCCGACTGTCACTACGGGCAAAGGTCTGATTAAACAGCGGTAGGGCCATGCTTTGCACGGTTTCGATGAGCTGTGATGAGTGAAAACGACGCTCTTTGAGCATCGCATTAGGCAGTCGAATGTCGTCGGGTAGCTTTCTAGGTTTTAATCCCGCCTCGCTGCTGCGGTGCCAAGATGAAGTAAGCCATTCTGAAGGATTTGTGTGTTGAATCTGCATAACTGTTCCATGTTGTCACAGTAAAGGTGTACCAATTTGGAACAGTTGAACACTGGAGCAATCTCCGTACGACGATTCAATTCCAACTCACCACTGGTTGTAAACGTTTGGTAATCATAGTTTTACAAATTATTAACAACAAGATTTTCGATGTTGGCGTGTGACTTGCGTTGTTAGGTATGTGAACAAAACACGAAATGACAGTGTTTTAAACAGAAACCATGAACATGACATGGCGAATATTCAAATACTTAGACAATCACAGAAGGATCTCACTATGATTTACGCACAGCCTGGCAGTGACAATGCAGTCGTCAATTTTAAGGCTCAGTACGACAACTTTATTGGAGGGGAGTGGGTAAAGCCTACGTCCGGCGAATACTTTGACAATAGTTCTCCGGTCAATGGACAAGTTTACTGCCAAGTAGCGCGCTCGACAGAAGCGGACATCTCGTTAGCACTAGACGCAGCACATGCAGCGCGTGCAAGTTGGGCGGCGACCAGTGTTGCTGAACGCTCGAACATCCTACTTAAAATTGCCGACCGAATTGAAGCGAACCTAGAAGAGTTGGCCGTTGCAGAGACTTGGGAAAACGGTAAGCCAGTGCGAGAAACGTTGGCTGCGGATCTCCCTTTAGTTGTCGATCACTTCCGTTACTTCGCTGGCTGTATTCGCGCGCAAGAAGGCAGTGCAGCCGAGCTTGATTCAAACACCGCTAGCTACCATTTCCCAGAGCCAATTGGTGTAGTTGGTCAGATCATCCCTTGGAACTTCCCGATTCTAATGGCAGCTTGGAAACTAGCACCAGCACTGGCGGCAGGTTGTTGTGTGGTGATGAAGCCTGCCGAGCAAACACCAACGTCTATTTTGGTCATGATGGAGAAGATCGCCGACCTTCTGCCTGCTGGCGTAGTCAACATCGTTAATGGTTTCGGTAGTGAGGCGGGGCAAGCCCTAGCGACGAGCGATCGCATTGCGAAGTTAGCTTTTACCGGCTCAACTGAGGTTGGTCATCATATTCTAAAATGTGCTGCTGAAAGCTTGATCCCATCAACGGTAGAGCTGGGCGGCAAGTCTCCAAACATCTACTTCCCAGACATCTTTGATCATGAAGACGAGTACCTAGATAAGTGTGTCGAAGGTATGTTGCTGGCGTTCTTTAACCAAGGTGAGGTGTGTACTTGTCCTTCTCGTGTGCTGATTCATGAATCGGTATATGACAAGTTCATTGCGAAAGTGGTCGAGCGTGCTCAAACCATCAAGCAAGGCAACCCGCTAGATACAGACACTCAGGTTGGCGCACAAGCCTCTCAAGAGCAGTTTGATAAGATTCTTAGCTATCTAGAGATTGGCCGCCAAGAGGGTGCGAAAGTGCTAACTGGTGGTGAAATCGCGCAGCAGCCAGACGATCTTGGTAGCGGCTATTACATCCAGCCAACGATGCTGGCGGGTAACAACAAGATGCGTGTCTTCCAAGAAGAGATTTTCGGTCCTGTTATCGCAGTCACTACCTTTAAGGATGAAGCCGAGGCACTGGCGATCGCTAATGACACAGAATATGGCTTGGGTGCAGGTGTATGGACGCGTGATGCCAACCTTGCTTACCGCATGGGCCGTAATATCGAAGCTGGCCGTATTTGGGTGAACTGCTACCACGCTTACCCTGCACACGCCGCGTTTGGTGGTTACAAGAAATCAGGCATCGGCCGTGAGACGCATAAGATGATGCTTGATCATTACCAGAATACGAAGAACCTGCTGATCAGCTACGATACTAATCCGCTAGGCTTCTTCTAAAATAGATGTTCTTTAGAACTCTCAATTAAGTATTCACTAGCAACGAGTTGGCTAAAACAATCTAGGTAAAGTGAAAAGCAAAACGCCAAGTTCTTATGAGCTTGGCGTTTTTTAGTGTGTGCGAGATGTGCTAGCTAGGTTGAACGCGCTTGGACTTATTCTTCGGCGATAAAGCTGTTAGCGATTTGCGCTTCTTGCTTAATCATAAGCTGGTGCGCTGTCAGCATATGTTGCTGCATGATTTGCTTCGCTTTTATTGCGTCACTTTTGCTCAGCGCTTGCACAAGGTCGCGTTGGCTTTGCACGCCGGTACGCCACAGTTTGTGGTTTCCTGGTTCGTAAAGCTTGTGATAAATCGTCAGCTCAGTGAGCATTTGCGCGGTAAAACGTACCACAAACTTTAATAGCTCATTATCTGAATAGCTCGCCAATAAGCTGTGGAACTCTAGCGATGCGATGTGGTGTTCGCGCTCTTGATAAATATCTTCAGGCGGCGTTTGATACTTGTCGATTTGGTCGCTCAGTGCCTGCAATTGCGACTCGCTTAGTCTCCCCGCGAGGGAAGCCGCAATCTCCGGCTCAAGCGACAAACGCATTTGGTACAAATCTGATATCGAAGTGTTCTTAAAAAACAGGTAGTTACTTAAGAGTGACTGTGCTTTATTTTCGCTCATCTCACTCACGAACACACCGCCATTCGGGCCGGTTTTGGTCGACAAAATGCCTTGCGCTTCCAAGATTCGCATACTTTCACGAACCGTTCCTTTTGAAGCGTCAAACTTCTCCATAACCTCAAGCTCGTTAGGTAAACGATCCCCAGGCTGAAGTGCTTGCTCGACGATCCAGTTCTTGATCGATTCTGCTAATTCTTGTGTTCTACGTCTCTTCGCGCTTTTTGCCACATTATCCTCGCTGGGGTGTTATCCGTACCTATTGAATTCTGACGGAATTCCTCTGAATGTCACCTGTTTTCTTGCCCTAAAAACCCCGGCAAATCGGAGTGTTGAGTTATGAAACACTCCGATTATTGATCGAATCTTAGTCACAAAATATTTATTTATCATGATAAATAGCTTTTATTTGATATTTATCATGATAAATTGCCTGGGTGTACATGATCAGAATGGAATGATTTTAGATGGGTAAATTCGAAGAAACTGCCAGCTTAACGTGGGAGTGGCTAGAGTCTATTGCTCAATGCAGCCAAACATCCGATCCCGATAAAGAAGGGGTTACGCGTTTATGTGCGTCTAAAGAGCATGAAGAGGCAAACCGAAAGCTGCATGACTGGATGACAATGTCTGGTATGGAAGTTCGAATGGACAACGCGGCAAACTTAATTGGTCGTTACCCAAGTGCTAATCCAGATGCTAAGACACTGATCTTTGGCTCACACCAAGATACGGTGCCTAATGGGGGCAAATATGATGGGATCCTTGGCGTAATACTGCCAGTCGCACTGGTTAATTACTTTCACAACAACCAGTTAGAGTTCCCGTTTCATATTGATGTGATTGCTTTTAGTGACGAAGAGGGCACGCGCTTTCAATCGACACTTTTAGGCTCAAAAGCGATTTCAGGCATCTTCGATCCTGCGATGTTGGCAGCAGAAGACGCAAACGGCGTAAGCATGCGAGATGCTTTGGTGTCTTTTGGTTGTAACCCAGACCTCATTAGTGAAGACGCTTATGAGAAAGACAATGTGCTTGGTTTTGTTGAACTGCACATTGAGCAAGGTCCGCAGTTAGAGCAAGCCAACCTGCCTGTAGGGGTAGTGACGGCAATGACTGGGATTGAGCGCCATACCTTGTCGATCATTGGCAAAGCGAGCCATGCGGGCACAGTACCGATGAACCTACGCCAAGATGCGTTGGTAGGTGCAGCTCAAGTGATCCACATGTTTGATCAGCTTTGTAAGCGAGAAGAAGACCTAGTCGGTGTTGTGGGCAAAATTGCTAACTATCCGAATGGCGTCAACGTTATCCCTCAACAAACAGACATTACCATTGAGCTTCGTTCACCAAATGACGCTTCTCGTGTTAAAGCGCGAGAAGAGATGTTGGCAGATATCGATAGCCTGATGAATCAATACAACTTGGCTTACCGTCATGAACAGACTTATGAGCAATCAGCTGTGACTTGTGCTGATTCATTATCGTCAGTTTTAAGCAACGCGGTAAGTTTGTCGGGTATCACACCGAAACACCTATACAGCGGTGCAGGCCATGACGGCTTGGCGGTGAGTAAGCTCACCGATATCGCAATGCTGTTTATGCGTTGTACTGATGGCATTAGCCACCACCCAGACGAAGCCATTCTTCAGCAAGATTTGGTTGCTGCAGTCGAAGTGTTAAACCACTTCTGTCTATTGATGAAAGCAGAGCAAGAATAAACGATTCGAGATTTTGGTAGCAGTCTTTAACGGTATCTGAACAAAGTTCTGGTTATTGCCTGCTACAAATACCACAGAGCGCAGCTCTCAGGCGCTCCCTATACTAAGGAGAGATTTGGTTATGGATATGACAGAGAAAATGGAAACAGCAGAGAAGAGGGCATGGTATAAAAACGTACCAGACCCGATGGTTCTTATCTTTTTTATACTGGTAGCCACTTACCTTCTTACTTTTATCGTGCCAGCTGGTGAGTTTGAGCGCGTTGTCGTTGATGGTAGAACAACGGTTGTTGCTGATTCATTCACTTATATTGAAGGTGTTCCATCGGTACATTTCTTCGATATCTTCGTCTCTATTCCTAAAGGATTGATTAGCGCAGCACCTTACTTGTTTATTGTGTTTATCGCGGGCGGTCTATTCCATATTTTGCAACGCACTGGCGCATTAGAAAATGCCATCGGTGTTGCCGTAAACAAAGCTGGAATTAAAAACCGTAACCTAATCATTACGATAGGCACGTTCATCTATGGTTTCTTTGGTGTAGCGGTTGGCTTTGAAAACAACATCGCCTTAGTGCCAGTTGCGGTCCTGATCTCTGCGGCGGTTGGATACTCGAGCTTAGTGGGCACGGTGATGGCCGTAGGTGGTATCGGCGTGGGTTTTGCTCTGTCACCGATTAACCCGTACACGGTTGGTGTTGCACAAGGTATCGCGGAGCTTCCAATCTTCTCTGGTGCTTGGTTACGTACCGTTATGGTGCTTTCTTCTTTGGCATTACTGTCTTACTACATTTGTTCTCGTGTGACTAAAATGGAGTTCAAAGAGCCTGAAACAGCTGGTGGCCTGAGCAAAGACATCTCTGAATACCAACTCAATAAGAAAGACAAAATGACCTTGGGCGTTTTTCTTATTGGCTTAGGTATCATGCTTTACGGTGTGTTCGCTAATGGTTGGTACATCAACGAGATCGCAGGTCTTTTCTTATTGATGGCGATTGCGATTGGTATCGTGAACGGCTTGGGTGCAAACGCTATTGTGAAACAGATGATGGAAGGTGCGTCGGGCGTTACCTCTGGTGCCTTGGTGATCGGTGTTGCTGCCTCTATTCAAGTGATCCTTAACCAAGCGTCAATTATCGATACCATCGTTAATGCACTGAGTTCACTGATTCAAGATATGCCAATCGCGTTAGCTGCTATTGTGGCGAGTGTGGTTCAAGGCATCATCAACTTATTCATTCCTGGTGGTTCTGGTCAGGCGATGGTGACCATGCCGATCATGATCCCGGTTGCTGACTTAGCAGGTATGAGTCGCCAGCTGATGGTTACTGCATTCCAAGTAGGTGATGGCCTAACAAACCTTATTGTACCAACCTCTGGCGGCACGCTAGCGATGCTTGCGCTGGGTCGAGTCTCTTACGAGCAGTGGTTGAAAGCGATTGTGCCATTTATGTTGGTGGTTTATACCCTATGTTGGGTGGCGCTGTTCATTGGACAAATGATTGGTTACTAGTTTTTTTGGTGTTGAACATCTATGACAATTTCACTTATTCACGTTAATCCCAATACTGGTTTATCGGCTTCTATCTCTGCGACAGGAGGTGTGTCAGTCGGAGGCTATGTGAACCATAGCTGGCGAGGTGTCGGGGCGTGTGCAACTCAAGGGTTATTTACTAACCCTTGGTATGCAGACAAAGCGCGTGAGTTATTTATTCTCGGTAAGACGGCTGCTCAGGTGGTCGAATCTTTAAAAGCGGGCGATGCCGAATATTCAAAACGCCAATGCATGGTGATGGATAAAAATGGCGACAGCGCTTTTATTCATGGTGATGACAACATCCCTTATGTCGGCTCGATTGCTTACCCTACGATTGCCGTTGCTGGAAACATGCTAGAAAGTGACAAGGTTTTACAGGCCTTTTCAGACAGCTTTATCGCTCAAACGACGCAGAATCCAAGCTCAATCTTAGAAGATGGAGCGCCTGTTTATATAGATGACTATGAAGCAGAGCTACCAGAAATATTGATCACAGCATTGGAAGCCGCGTTGCAAGCGGGAGGAGACAAGCGAGGAACCTTTTCCGCATCACTCCGAGTAGAAAGCCTGACTAAAGCGCCGATTGATATTCGTGTTGATTGGGCTGATGGGTGCTTAATTAGTGAATTGCGAAAAGTACTGGGGCGTGTCCGCGAGGCGGGTTTTCAAGATTTTCTAAACAATCTACCAAACCAGTAAGGATGAAGGTTTAATCGAAATAAAAGCCAAGTGAGTTTCAAATCACTTGGCTTTTTTGTTTTCAATCATTGGGCGACTAAGCGTTAGTGCTTCGAAAAGAAGATCTCAGGCTTGTAAGTAGGCCCTTGATTACCCTCTAGCTGAGTCAGTTCCAAACCTCGCTTGCCCACCAAAGATTCAACCATATGGCGGTTGAACGGGAAGTTGCTCATATCGTTGATAAACTCTTGGATATCGACCCATTTGGCTTCTGCGATTTCATCCGTGTCTTGAATCGCAATCTCTTGAGTCTGAGCAATAAGGTGGCAAACAAAGTAGAGGTTTGATTTGCCAAACTGATATGGGTGGCGCGTTGCCATACCCACAACTGAAACGAACTTGGCTTCGATGCCCGTCTCTTCAAATGTTTCTCGAACCACAGACTCTTCAATACCCTCGCCAAGCTCAATGTGGCCACCTGGTAGTTTGTAGCCCTTCATACCGTGCTCTTTGATCATCAGCACTTGGTTATGCTCATTGGTGATTAACGCACCAGCACCCAAAGTATGGGTTGGGATGAAAGGTACAAACTCAACGATTTCGGATTTGTGGATCAGCGTAATCTCATCTTCTAGACAGTTATGGAACACAAAGCCTAATTCAGTTGCGACTGGGATAAGATGCGACAGGGAAATAGGCAGACTAATCCAAATAATGCCTTTGTCATTTTGCTTTGAAAATTCAGTGATCTGGTTCAGTTCGGCATTGAATGTGTTCGCATCATGAGGGACGCTTGCTGGGTCGATGATGATGCCGTTAAATTTGTCGAGCGTAAATTCCACGGGTGATCCTCTATTGTTTTGATTTATTGAGAGTCTTTATAGAGGGAGCTTATAACAGATGTAGAGCTTATGACACCCGAAAAGCTGGTGACATGGAGATTGCTTTGGAAAGCGGTAGGTAAGAAACAAAAACTGCGCTTGGAAACCAGAGCGCAGTCTTAAAGCGGGAGTTACTTGAGTTCGTATCTAACGAAAGTAGTTCGCATCAACGCTGACATACCAGTGTTGAAACTTACCGTCAGATTTTTCAATCCACAAATCGTTGGTGTAGCTCTCTATTTTGCCGTTTACCGTTAACTTGAATGTGTTCTCGTCGAAGTCGCCAAGCTTAACAAATTGATCGGTTGTAATTAGGAACGGGTCCATGTCGTCGACGTCACTGATGTCTGAAACCACATAGTAGTGATAGGTAAATGGCTTGGTCGCGTCATTTGGGTTGCTGCGATAGGCGACCAACTTGAACGGTTCTGTCAGTGGAAGGTCGAGCGTTTGCTTATCAATGGTGGCTGGAATTGGAATAAATAGCCAAGCGGTAAACAGGCCACTGAGCAGCACCATTAAAAAGAAAAGGGTTTTAATTGCTTTCATAGCAACCTTCAAAAATAGGGTGGATATAAGTGGGCTATGGTAGCCCGCGGCGCTGAAGATGCAAGTCCTCAAGCAGCGTATCGACCCGTTGCTTAACCTAGCTCAAACGCGAGCGACTCAATCGCCTCTTCGATGGTAACAAAATGTATTTTGGTCAGGCACACTTGAACTTTGTGAAACTCATGGGCACGAATCAGCTGGGTTACATCTTCTAAAGAGTATATACCTTGTTGGCGTTCGAGAAGTTCAGTCGTGGTGTAGGTGAGGAGGGAATAAGCATGCCCTTTGGCATCGATAATGCAATCTTGTTCACCGACGATGAGATCATGACTTTCTGATTGCAGTTGTTCGAACGACGCGATGTAAAACAGTTCGTGATCGCCATCTAGTTTGATAAATGCAGGCCAATTAATCATAGAGCAAGTATTCTATTTGATATCGAAGAAATCATCCTAATCCAACATTGGCGATACAGCAAACCTTTGATAGTGGTTCACCGTGTATTTGAAAAGACTCCAAAGAGGGGCAGGCAGTAGCCCCTCACTGAAGTTTAAGGTTAAGCGACGTCTTTAACCTCTTCTTGCAATGGCTGTTGCTCTAGTTTTGGTAGAGGGTTGCGTGACCCTACCGCCTCTTCAATAGAATTAAATCCATCCGCTTCCAATAGCTTAACAAGACCACGGTTGATTTCATTGATGCTCTGAGGACCGTCAAAGATCATGGTCGTAATCATGTGCAGCAAGCTAGCGCCAGAGGTGATTTTCTCGTATGCATCTTTGGCGGTGAATACGCCACCCACACCGATAATCGTCAGTTCGCCTCGGGTTCGGCGGTAGACATGACGAATCACATTGGTAGAGATACGCTGAAGCGGTAAACCACTCATTGCGCCTTTGTGATAAGGCAATTCATCTTTAACGTACTCTTGGTTATGAGATGGTTTTGCAAGGTTAGTGAGAACGACACCATCAATCTTGTATTCAACACAAGTGTCAACAATCACATTGATCTCATCCAGCTCTAAATCTGCTGCAAGCTTGACGTAAACTGGTCGCCCTTCAACACGGTTTTCATTCACAGCTGCTAGCAGTGCCCCGAGTTTTTCAGGATCTACAAAAGGTTCGCCATCTTGAGTATTTGGGCAACTGATATTGATCGTGAAGTAGTCGCCGATATCTTTGAACGCACGCAGTGTTTTCACGTAATCATCGATAGAATCTTGCAGGTCAAACTCAGGTGTGATGTTTGACTTCGCCGCGTTAATACCGACACGTAGTGGTCCAAAGTCTGTGCCTCGCAGGCGTGAAGAGATCTTCTCTGCGCCTTGGTTATTAAGGCCGTACCATACTAAGATGGACTTAGATTTCACCATTCGGAACAGTCGTTTACCTGGGTTACCCGGACAAACTTCGCCTGTAAATGATCCCAGTTCAGCTAAACCAAAGCCGATAGATGGGTAGATGCTGGTTAATTCCCCGTCCTTGTCAAAGCCGGCAGATAAACCAACTGGGTTTCTATATTCAATGCCATCTACTGTCGTATTAAGACTTTTGTGGTCGTAATTGAAAAATAGAGATGTGAGGGATCGGGTCAGGGAATATTTGCCTAAAAATACACCGACACGCTTAAACATGTAGTGTGCATCCTCTGGATCCATTAGAAATATAATAGGGCGGGCAATGCGGTACACAACTTTGAGCAAAAGGTTACGTATTCCTACGAGGGTACTCATTTCTTCTCTCTCCTAGATATTGGTTATTATAAAAATGAGGGGCTATTTTTCGTGCCGTTATAAATCTTAATGGTAATCATTCTCATTATCATCTATATTCTACCCAATGTGTGATGAGAGGCGACAATGAGAAAGATATTTGACCAGTTAGTGCAGAGGAAGCCGGCGCAGAGTAAAGCACCTGAAAAGTCTGAGCCACGAGCGCATTGGCAGCGCAGTGGCCATATCTACTATTTGCTTGATACTTTGAAACTCAGTTATGAGAGTCATTGTGGGCGAGTCACTTATGAGAAAATCAGTGTAGACTCGTTGCATGATCTTTGTGATGAGCTTGTTCGAGGGCGTCAGATAGCGCCACGAGAGACGGCTCATGTTCCAGAGCTTTTTAGTCTTTCTGTATGCGGAGTTTGCTGGGAAGAACTGGGAACTCAAATACGCACTAAAGCGATTCCTGAGGCGGCTTGTCTACGTTTTGAAAACATTGAACACAGCGCATCTGAAGCTAAGTTTCAAATGGTTGATCGCATGACAGATGACGGCGTCACTCCACTCGCACATCAATTTGGCTTTGATAAAGCGATACGCCGCGTGAACAACATTTCAGTGGATGAATTCATCCAGTTTCTGAAAAAATGCAATACGCACATTCCAGGTCACTTAGTGAATAAACTGGCCATACGCAGTGAAAACTTCGATTCAGTTTTTACATTGACGGAATCACACCTTCTTGAGCAAGTCTTGGAACAAGGGCCATTGCTCAATGTTAAATAGATTTTGATTATATGCGCAGTTTTAACCCTCATGTCGATAACACTATCAACATGAGGGTGTAGCCTTATGTCTAAGCTTTAGCTTTTGAAAAACACAGTGCATACATGGCAGGAATCACCAGAAGGACGACCGGCAGTGAGAACAGCAAGCCGTAGCCTAGCGTGAGTGACATTGGCCCCATGAACACATCAGTGCCGCCCAGACCATAAGCTAGAGGTAACAACCCTGCGACAGTCGTCAATGATGTCATCACAATTGGGCGCAGACGGCTGGTGGCAGCTTGTACTACAGCATCGATAGCCGCCAGACCTTGGTCTCTTAGCTCGTTGATGCGATTAATCAAAACCAGTGAGTTATTGACCACAACTCCAGTCATTCCCAATACTCCAATCAATCCAAATAGCGACATTGGCTGCATGTGAACTACCAGTGCCATTAGCGAAGCCATGATCGCAAATGGAATCACCACCATGATCAGCAGTGGTTGCAGTAGTGAGTTGAACATCACTGCAAGCACACAATAGATTGCCAGCATAGCGGCTGGGAACACCACCATAAATCCACTCATGGTTTCGTTGGTGCTTTCAGCCTCACCACCTACATCGATGGTGACGCTCGCTGGGTACTGCCCTGCCAATTCAGCAAGCAGTTCTGAAGAGAGAGCGACTGGGCTGATATTCTCATCGGATAGCGCCGCCGATACCGTCACTTCACGCTCACCGTTATAGTGCTTGATTAATCGAGGTATCTGAATCTGCTCGACCTTGGCTAAGCGGCTTAGTGGGACTTGCTCACCGTCCGATGTGTAGATCTTGGTTGTCTTGAGTTTTTCGATATCTCGGAACTTTTCGTCAAGTACCACGCGGATATCCACCTCTTGATCACCAAGCCACGTCGATGTTACTCGGTTGCCGTCAAAGCCTACGCGTAGGGCATTAGACAGATCAGTCACAGTTAGATTGTATTTCGCCAACCAGTGGTATTGCGGTACGATGTTCAGCTGTGGATCTTTCAGTGATTCACTGTGGTTAATACTGGTAACACCTTGATAGTTCTTTAGCCAATCCATTACTAATTCAACGGTTTGATTACGTTCAGGTTCTGTCCCACCTAGCACTCGCACCTCGACAGGGTCGCCCGGAGGTGGACCGCCCGCGTCGATTGAGAACTTGATAAACATCTCTTCGGAGAGGGCGCTCAGCTGCTCATTTAATGACGCAATGATCTGCTCGGCAGAGCGATCGCGTTGGTCAAAATTGGTCAGATTAATCACACCACTTGATACTGGAGAAGAGTAGGTAATTTCATAGCTGACCAATTCGCTTTCTGGTAGAGCTTCGATCGCTTGCTCAATTTTCTGGTGCGCCTGACGAACTTTATCAAGCGGTGTTCCAGCCTGAACTTCGGTATACACCTCAATGTATTTGCCTGCTTCGGTTGGGAAGATATCGACTTTCAATGTCGAGACTAAAACACCGGACAGCGCGCAGGTTGTGAATGCCGCGAGAATGACCGTTTTTTTGTATTTGAGAGCCATATTGAGCATGGCTTGATATTGATTGGTCACCCACTCTAAGCGGTCTTTCTCTTGTACTTTTGTGTTGCTGGCTTTCGCGGTCGCAAGGTGTGCAGGCAGGGTTAAGGTACATTCAATGAAAGAGAACACCAACGCCGCGATCACTGTCATCGGAATTACCGCGACGGCCTTACCCATGGTGCCGGGAATGAACAGCATAGGAATAAACACCAGTGCGGTGGTGACTAAGCTCGCCATCAAGGGCTTGATGACCTTAATCGTGCCCGAAACAGCGGCTTCAATACCCTGTTTACCCGCTTCTTTTTCTTGGAAGATGCTTTCAGCAATGATCACCGAGTCATCAACAATAATACCGATAACAAGCAGCAGCGCCGCTAAGGTAATACTGTCTAAATTAAGCCCCATGATCGGCAGCACGATCATCACACCCAGTACGCAGAACGGAATTGAAACTGACACCCAGAACGCCATACGACGTTGCAGAATTAAGCTCAGAATCAAAAGCACTAAGACTAAGCCGATGGCACCATTGGTTGCGACAATCGAAAATTTCTCGTCCATGTCTTTGCCAAGGTCGAGACCCGTTTGGAAGATAAAATCACCGCCGATGCGTTCACGCTCTTTATCCAGTACAGCCTCAATGTTAGCGATGGTTGAGATGACATCGGCACTGCCACTGTTGGTCACCGAGAAAATGATCGCTGGTTTACCGTTCATTACAGGATCTTCGGTTGGGCGTGCAAAGGTATCAAACACGGTCGCGACATCGGATACTCGAATCACTTGTCCTGAATCGAGCGCTTTGATGACGATGTTTTCCACGTCGCCCGTTGACTCAACCTTAGTCATGGTGACGATCTTCTGCTCTTGGCTCCAAGACTCAACAAAGCCGCCTGATTGCGATAGGTTGTGTTGCTCAATTGCGTTGCTGACTTGGTCAAAACTCAGTTGGTAGCGACGCGCTTTCTCTGGATCAACCTCGACCCAAAACTCGCGGTCATTGAAGCCTGACATTGTAATCGAGCCGACACCACTTAGGTTGTTGATCTTCTTTTCCAGTTGATACGCATAGTGCTGGAGTGAAGCCTCATCAAGATTGCTCTCAGATAGGCTAACACCAAAATGATACACATCTAGCGAAGAGGTTTTTTGCTGAGTCACAACAGGTGGCGCATCGATGTCTTTTGGCAGATTGCCTACGCGGTCAACGGCTTGTTGGATATCACGCAAAATGACAGTCGCGTCTTCACCGGGTTGGTACTCGACCTCGATGTAAGAGCGCCCTTCAGACGATTCCGATATGAAATAGGCGATACCATCAACAGAGCGTAGCTCTTTCTCTATTGGATTGGTGATGTTGAGCTCGACATCTTGCGCGGTCGCACCAGGATAGAAGGTCTCTATCTCGGCGGTATCCATAGCGACATCAGGATACTCTTGCAGGTTAAGCTGAGTGAGCGATACCGCCCCCGTAAATAGCACCATCACGGTGATGATGCGCGCTAAGAACTGGCGATTAGCAAAATATGCTAAGAAGTTCATGGTTACATGCCTTTGCTTAAACTAGGGTTAATGAAAGCGGTGTTCTGTTCGCTCAAAGAGAGGTCGGTCGATGCATACACAGACATGCCTGGCTTGAAGCTGTGAGCTTGGTTATCCACTTCAACAAACACTGGATAGGTGAGATTGTTCATCTCGACACCGATACGCTTCACTTGGGCTTCAGTCTTTTGCTGTGGGTTGGTTTCTGACCATACGAGAATGGTTTGGCCTACTGAAAAGTCTTTTAGGTCGTATTCGCTGGCCATGAAAGATAGGGTAACCGTGTCGATATTGACCACTTCATACAATAACTCACCTTCATTGACCCAAGCGCCTGACTGTGTCGCTTTGTTGGAGATATAGCCTGACAGCTGGGCGTTTATTTGGGTGCTTTCGAGATCGATTTTTGACTGTTGGTAATCTATTTCAGCAACAGAAACCGAAGCACTGGCACTGAGGAACTCGGCGCGTGCCGTGTCCAGTTCACCGACAGATAGACTGTTCTTCTTGAGCAGTTTTTGGTATCGCTGGTAAGTGGCTTCACGCAGAGCGAGGTCAGCTTTGGCAAGGGCAAGGTTGGCTTTTGCTTTGTTGACAAAGTTTTGAAAGTCATCGGCTTTTATGTGTGCCAGTTGCTGATTTTGGCTGACGGTATCGCCGACCTCTAGGTCTGACATTTCAACCACACCGGGTACTTCTGCAACCACACTTTGCTTGTTTAATCCCTGAACATGGCCAATCAATTCTGTTGCTTGGGCTGTCGCTGCACTCATCAATACAAGTAGCGTCATTAATTCAGTTTTCATGCTTTTACTCCACATTTCGTTAACACCATTGTGAAACGAGAACTGTCAAATTTAAGTCGAAAAGATGGCCAGTTTGGTGGTAAAGAAAGCAATAAATTGTAGAGAACTATGTTGAGTTATTTTATTGAGGAATATGGACAAATAGACATAATTTCGACTTTTTTTGGATTAAGCTTTAGCTTTGAATAGGAGTAAACAGATGCTAAAGCGAAGCCGTATCCTCGTCGTAGAGGACAATATAGAACTGCAAGGTATTATTGCTGATTTTCTTGAAGTGAAGGATGCGGTGGCTGATTTTGCTTCTGATGGAGATCAGGGCTTTGAGCTGGCTCTGAATCATGACTTCGATGCCATTATTCTGGATGTGATGCTGCCGAAACTCGATGGTATGCAGGTCGCTACCAAGCTTCGCCAAAATGGTGTGAGTACACCCATCCTGATGCTAACAGCCCTAAATGGACAACAAGATCTACTGAGCAGCTTTGATTCTGGTGCGGATGATTTTGTGAGTAAGCCTTTTCAGTTTCCTGAGCTAGAAGCGAGGCTTTGTGCCTTGATTAAACGCAATAGAGGCTTAGTCGCGCAAAAGACCTTGAGTTTTGCTGGCGTGACGATTGATGAGAAAGCTCATACTGCATCGCGACAAGGGCAGCTACTCTCCCTAACTCCAATTATGTTTCAGATCCTACGAGAGTTGGTTAAAGCCCAAGGTGATGTGGTAACGCGTGAGGCCCTAATCCATCTGCTTTGGGGAGATGATATCCCTGATAAAGATGTGCTGCGTAGCCACATTTACCTTCTGCGTAATGCGTTAGATAAACCGTTTGAAACTCCAATACTCAAGACAATCCCAAAGCATGGCTTTCAACTTGTTCTAACCAAATCTTAAGATATTGAGCGAACGGTGTAATGAAGATTAGAACCAAACTTGGAAACTCAATTGAAGATGTAAGAATCCGCGCGATGCGGACCTTTGCGCTGATCGCTTTTGTCTCTTCTTTTGCTGTGTTTTTAGTGTTCTCGCTCCGATTAGTGTGGCAGGAAGAGGCGCAAATTGAACGTCATCTGAGGTCATTTAAAGGTGTGGCAGAGCAGTTTTATGCAGTTTCACCCACCACTACATTAAAACTGTCGGAGTATGTGACGGTATATTATGGTGAAGAGGGGCTCACTGATCAGTTAAAGCAGCTCATGCCTATGCAGCTCGATACGGTCGATAGGCTTCATTTTGAGGTTCGTCCTTCCCAAGATGAGGCGATAGTGCCGGGCGTAATCGCCTATTATTTTGCTTTTCAGCATCAAGGTGACACGATTCCAACTTACATTGCGATCAGTTCATTCGAAATGGATCTTTGGGATGATAACTGGGGCGTCCTGATGGTGATCGCGACGTTACTGATGCTGTTTCTGATTATCGTACTGCGCATTACTCTAAAGCGCGTGTTTGATAGATTAGCCATGCCGATCACTAATCTCAGTCAACAGCTATTGAGTCATGACCAAGGATTCTCCGTATCAAAGAATTCGGTCGATGAATTGCAGCAGCTCACCGAGCACCTTAATAGCTACTCTGAAATGAAAGACCGCTTAGCTAAGCAGGAGCTGATGTTTGCCAAGTATGCCAGTCATGAGCTTAAAACGCCCATCGCGATCGTACTAGGTGCAGCAGAACTGCAGGCGATGAAGCCTAATGACAGCGAATTTCAAGCCAAACAGCGTGAACGCATATTAAGTGCTGCCAATGGTATGAGTGCAACCGTTGAGGTGCTGTTGAATATTGTGAAGCAGGAAAATGCCTCAATGGATTCGACACTGACTCCAGTCACTCAAGCGAATATCGACTTGTCAAAGTATCAAGCAATGTTGCCAGAAACAGTAGCATTGAACCTTGATGTTGCATCGAATACTCAGCTCAACATGCCTTTGCCAATTATCAATATGGTGCTCAAGAACTACATTGAAAATGCGATTCGATTTACTCAGCAGGGCAGTATTGATGTGACGATCAGTTCGAATGAAATTTCTGTGTCGGATACAGGCATAGGCTTGCAGAACAACGCCAAAGTTGAGCATGGATTAGGGCTTGTGATCGTCAGCCGAATTGGTGAAAGTTACGGCTGGACGTCAAGCATAGCCAATAATCGGGACATGTCTGAAGCGGCTCAATCAACTGGTTGCAAAGCCACTTTTACAAAGAAAATCAAACAGCCTGAATAAAAAATGCCAGTCGGGATATGACTGGCATTTAGATAGTTTACAGCGCTGGTTTGGAAGCTTGCGTGCAAGAGTTCTTAGAACAAGAAGCTGATGTTTAAGCCGAAACCGCCACTGTCTACAGTGTAGTCAACGCCTTTAACGGTATAGTCAATGTGAGTATAGCGAGCCCCTAATGCTAGACGGTTGTCAGCGCCGACATTAAATTGGTATTCATACTGTGCAATGAAGCCAAGGCTATCATCAAACTCAATAGTGTGATTACACGAGTTGCTAATATCGCACTTGTATTCCACGCCAGTATGGTAAGTAAGACCTAGGCCTAGGTTGTGATTATCGATGTTGTACAATCCAAGAAGCTCGAACGGGACACGCTCAAATGTCACTTCACCGTTTGAACCATCGACAGATGTACCTTTGTAGCCAACCGTTGCACGAACACGCCATGATTCAGCAACAGGTACGTCGACACCACCATAAATAAGGAGGCCTTCGTTAGACTCAATTTTGTCTGAGTCGCCATTTGTAAACTGCACGGTACTCATTGTCTCGCCGCCGAAGTCATAGCCTGCACCAATGACAAAGTCGAAAGGTGCTGCGTGAGCTTGAGATGCCAAAGCCATTAAAATTAAGCCAGAAGAAACACGACGTGTGTGTTTGAAGGTATTAGCCATTCCGTTACCACTTGATTTATAAGTATATAATTATGATTTCAATCGTTATAAAACTATTCTGAATTCGAATAGGTGGCGGACGGTATCATTTCAGATTTAATTTATAAAATACAAATGTGTAGATAGATTTTATAATGCAACATGACGCACAAAATAAACATAAACTGGTCAGATATTTGTATCAAAATCTATATTTATTGATATCTAACTCATTAATAAATAAGGTTATTGTTGGTTTTTAGCTAATTCGGTTTAGACGCTTCAGTTAGCGTCATCTAAGAGAGTTGGAGACAGGCGGGAACACTCAGGTACAAAAAAGCCCAAACCTCTATGAACGAGACTTGGGCGATAGAATGTTTGGCTACTGTTTCAGATAAGCGGCATGGAACTCAATATGCTCATCAATGAAGCTTGAGATGAAGTAGTAGCTGTGGTCGTAACCAGGCTGCATACGCAGATCTAAATCCGAGTTTGTTACTTTCGCTGCTTCAATTAGTTGCTCTGGTTTTAGCTGCTCAACCAAGAAATTATCGGCTTCGCCTTGATCAACCAACATTGGCAAAACTGTGCCCTTGGTTTTTAGAAGCTCAGACGCATCGTATTGTCGCCACTCTTCAATATCTAAACCTAAGTACTGGCTAAATGCCTTTTGTCCCCAAGGGCATTGCATTGGGTTGCTAATCGGGCTAAATGCAGAGATAGAGCGGTAGTTTTCTTGGTTTTTAATGCCAATGGTTAAGGCTCCATGACCGCCCATGCTGTGACCCGAGATAGACTTAACGGTCGTCACAGGGAAGAAAGACTCGATAAGCGCTGGAAGCTCAGTCACCACATAATCGTACATGTGGTAGTGTGCGTCCCACGGTGCATTAGTTGCATTCAGGTAAAAACCCGCACCTTGACCCATGTCGTACGCTTCGTCATCAGCAACTCCTTCGCCACGAGGGCTAGTATCAGGAGCTACTATCGCAATTCCTTGTTCTGCTGCCGCTTTAAATGCGCCCGCTTTCTGCATGAAATTTTCGTCAGTACAAGTTAGGCCTGATAGCCAGTATAGAACGGGCACTGGGTTCTCTTTGCTTGCGTTTGGCGGTAGGAAAATAGCGAAACGCATATTGCAGTTTAGCGTTGCAGAGAAATGTGTGTATTGCTTGTGCCAACCACCGGCAACCTTGGCTTGGCTAATATTTTCGATAGTCATTAAATTGTGCTCCGTTCGGTTGTTGGTCTGGAGAATCATTAAGATAAAGCTAAAATTTTGCTCTTTGTTAAAGGACGTCTTGATTCGCGAATTAAGCTCATAAATCGACTCTTAACAAAGGTAATTCACCACTTCCCGGGCGAAAAGTGGTGAAGGCAATGTGTTGGCTCTCAAGCGAGAGCCAAGCTAGGTATTATCTATCCATGTGTAGAACAGTACGGATAGACTCACCTTTGTGCATTAGGTCGAATGCGTCGTTTACTTCGTCAAGGCTCATTGTGTGAGTGATGAATTCTTGAAGACCAAACTCACCCGCCATGTAACGGTTTACGATTTCTGGAAGCTCAGAGCGGCCTTTAACGCCACCGAAAGCAGAACCACGCCATACACGACCTGTTACTAGTTGGAATGGACGAGTAGAGATCTCTTGGCCAGCACCAGCAACACCGATGATTACCGATTCGCCCCAACCTTTGTGACAACACTCAAGAGCTTGACGCATCACGTTTACGTTACCGATACACTCGAAAGAGTACTCAACACCACCGTCTGTCATTTCAACGATAACGTCTTGAATTGGCTTGTCAAAGTTCATTGGGTTGATGCAGTCAGTCGCGCCAAGCTGTTTTGCTAGCTCGAATTTGCTCTCGTTGATATCAACACCGATGATGCGATTAGCACCAGCCATGCGAGCACCAATGATTGCAGAAAGACCGATACCACCTAGGCCGAATACAGCAACGTTGTCGCCTTTTTCAACTTTCGCAGTGTTCAGTACCGCACCCATACCTGTTGTTACACCACAACCTAGAAGACAAACTTCTTCAAGTGGCGCTTCTTTGTTTACTTTCGCTAGTGAGATTTCAGGAAGAACCGTGTACTCAGAGAAAGTAGAACAACCCATGTAGTGGTAGATAGTCTCACCGTTGATAGAGAAACGGCTTGTACCATCTGGCATTAGACCTTTACCTTGAGTTTCACGAACTGCTTGGCAAAGGTTGGTTTTACCAGACTTACAGAACTTACACTCGCCACATTCTGCTGTATAAAGTGGGATAACGTGGTCGCCAACTTCAACGCTTGTTACGCCTTCGCCAACCATTTCAACGATACCGCCACCTTCGTGACCAAGGATAGAAGGGAAGATACCTTCTGGATCGTCACCTGATAGTGTGAATGCGTCAGTGTGACAAACACCAGTAGCAACGATACGAACAAGAACTTCGCCTGCCTTTGGCAGTTCAACATCAACAGTTTCGCGCTTTAGAGGCTCACCTGCTTTCCAAGCGACCATAGCTTTAGATTGAATATGAGTTTGACCCGGTTTGATTTCGATAGTCATTGGATGCTTCCTATTTATGTCATTACAGCGGACTTTTTGATTCTCAATATGCTCAACGTATTAAGCGTAGTTGAGCATGTTTGTTTCCGCTCTCTCGTTTTGTTGAGCCTAGTATAGGTGTGGCCCCTTGTTTTGATAATCCCACTAAATTGAAAATGATTATTACAAATAAGTAATAATCATGGTTTTGAACAGAACCATCTTGTGGAAAATTAACATCTTACGGAAAGGGACTTCTGAGTCTCTTTGAGGCGAAACAGTTGTCGTCACCTATTGTCATGGCTGAATAGATAGAAGGATAGAGCCGAAGCTGGTGGTAGCTATCTATGCGCAAATGGTTAAGTGAAAAAATGAGGGAAAATAGATTATTTAAGGATTAGTAGGCTCTATGCCGTTTTTACTTGATGTAAGGACTTAAGATTTTTTAAGGGACACCATAATAATTGCTTACTGAAAATCACATGAATCGGAAATAAAACTACAATATTCTGAGCGCCGTATTTTATGTTGTAGGTTTAATCATGCTGTTATCTCTTCCTCCCGCCATTATGCTTTCACTTGCGATTGTCCTTGAAGTCATCGCTACCTCGCTTCTTCCGAAAACCAATCAATTCACCTCAATTCCTACTTCAATCGCAGTTCTGGTTGGTTACGGCTGTGCTTTCTACCTTCTATCACTCACGGTACAAACCATGTCACTTGGTGTCGCCTACGCCATTTGGTGTGGCGCCGGCATCGTACTCGTCGCAGCTCTGTCTTGGCTGGTCTACGGGCAAAAGCTAGATATCTTCGCAGTCATCGGTATCGCCTTAATCCTGGCTGGCGTAGTGATCATCAACCTGTTTTCTAGCTCGGTGAGTCATTAGTTCGTTTTGATGCTTTGATTGACGATTGCATGTCTTTGGTACCGCAGTATTAAATCTATCTAGTCAAAAACCGACACAAATGAGTTCACACTCTGCTGAATGTTTTCTGCGAACAATTTAGCTAACTCAGACATCGGTTTGTGTGCTGGCGTAAGAATAGCATGATCGAATGTCACGACAGGGGAGAAAGGGCGAAAGACAACTTTCCCTTGATCACCTTTATAGAGTTTGTAACTAGCGGCACTTATTGGATCACAGATACAAGCACATAATTGTTGTTCAACAAACTCAAAACCAGAAATGTAGTTTTGCAGCTCGAACCTAGGGCGATAGGCGGCATTATGCTCTTCAAACAAAGCGCGTAAGTGCTCACTTGCAGCGTGACGGGTAAAAAGAGTCGCGAGTGGGAAGTCGTCTAGGTCGTTCGGGGTAATTGTCTCTTTCTTGGCAAGAGGATGATCAACGTGCAAGGCACAGACGCCTTGTAAGTGAATCGGTTCTACATGGAATGAGTCTCTATCTTTGGGTAACTCTGAGTAGCCGATATCGTATTGTTGGGAAGCAATCCAATCTTGAACCATGGTTGAGCTACGCATCATCATGGATACCTCAACCTCAGGCCTGTCTTTTACAAACTCCGCAATAACGTGAGGCATAAAGAATAATGCGGCGGCTGGCATGCAGGCGATCCTCAATTTGCCTCGCGTTAGGTTTTTCACTTCTGCCATTAACTGAGTCGCGCGTGAAAGCCGCTCTAGAATCGCATCGCTCTCTTCAAGTAAAAAATATGCCTCTGGATTTGGCACTAGTCGACCTTTATGTCGTTCGAATAATGCAAAGCCAAGTTCTTTCTCTAATCCGACCAGCATTGCGCTGATCGCCGGCTGTGTTCGGCACAACGTTTTAGCCGCTAAGGTCACGGATCCAGAGCGCATCACGGTGCGAAAGGTTTCTAGCTGTTTTATAGAAAGGTTATTCATACGAGCCTATAAGAAAAAGTTATCAGATTAGAGAAATTTTAAATTTGTTTTTATTGCTTGTCATCATTAAATTAACGAGGTGTTTACAAATAAAACAATAAGGAAATAACAACGTGGAGCAAAAGTTTAGATATCTACTCACTTTCCTGATTGCATCTGTGGCATTGATGCAGTTTGTTCAGGTAGTGACACGATATGTCTTTGAAGTCCCAATTATGGGGCTTGAAGAGTCGATGGTTATTCCGACCTTATGGCTCTACATGCTTGGTGCGGTGAATGCGTCTAGGGAAGATACGCAAATCCGTGCAAATGTACTGGAAATATTTATCAAGACAGAGCGAGGTCATCAAATATTAGCCCTTATCAGTGAAACGATCAGCTTGGTGATTTCGAGTTGGTTGACCTACTGGGCTTGGGACTACGTCAAGTATGCGTGGAGGGTTTGGAAAGAGAGCCCAACGCTTTATATCCCAACTTTTTATCACGAGTGCTCGGTCTTTATCGGCTTACTCCTGATTACCCTCTTTATCGCAATGCATGTGGTCAAGTTGATTCGTCAACTGATGTCCCCTTCCTATCAAGTAAATAAGGTCTAATTATGGTTGAAGTAGCTCTGTTGGCAGTAGCCGTTTTGGTCATACTGCTGACCTTTGGTGTCCCGTTACCGTTCTGTTTTGGTGGCGCGTTAATGGTGATGGTTTTTATCGGTGATATGTCGATGAAAGGCAATATGATGTGGGGAGCGGGTCAGCTGATGAACCCTGTTCTGCTAGCTATTCCGCTATTTGTTCTGGCAGGAACTATCATGAGCAGGAGCGGCATTGCCGCCAGTTTACTCGGATTTGTGAACGTGTTCGTAGGTCATATTCGTGGCGGTCTAGGGATTGTTGCATCCTTTAGTTGTGCAATCATTGGTGCCATTTCTGGTAGTGGGTTAACCGGTGTCGCGGCTATTGGTCCTTTGTTAATCCCTGAGATGGAAAAGCGCGGGTATCCAAGAGCGTATGCGACCGCACTGATTGCAAACTCGTCCATTTTGGGACTGTTGATTCCGCCAAGCGTAACCATGATTGTCTACGGTTGGGTAACGGATACCTCTATTCTAGCCTGTTTCCTAGCAACGCTTGGCCCTGGTTTATTAGTGACCTTCAACTTCGCATTAATCAATATGTACAAAGCGCGCAAGTTTCCATTGATATTGGATGATAAGCCGTCGATGTCAGAGTTGATTAAGCAAACCTCTAGCAAGACATTTAATGCCGTACCTGCTTTATTAATGCCGGTAATCATCTTAGGTGGAATCTATGGTGGCGTGATGACGCCGACTGAGGCCGCAGCTGTAGCCGTTATCTATGCTGTTCCAGTGGGTTTTCTTATCTACAAAGGTTTGAGCTGGAAAACACTGCTTATCTCGGGGAAAGAATCAGCAACGGCGGTCGGGTCAATCATGTTCATGATTCTGTTCAGCTTGATTCTTAGCCAGATGTTCGTGGTTGAGGATATTCCTCAGCAACTGGTCGAAGCGATTTTCGGGATCACCGAAAACAAAGTCCTGCTGCTTATTTTTATCAACATTTTGTTGTTCTTGGTAGGAATGGTGGTCAATGACCTGACTGCAATCATTCTTATCGCTCCGCTATTACTACCTCTGATGACCGCTATTGGCATCAGCCCGATTCAGTTTGCAGCAATCATGGGTGTGAATACAGCAATGGGTGGTGTTACTCCACCTTACGCGTCGATTCTATACCTAGGTGCACGTATCGGTAACGTTAAATTCTCCGAAGTAGTTGGCCCTGCAATGTCGCTGATACTACTTGGTTATCTACCTGTAGTGATTCTTACCTCTTTCTGGTCAGAACTATCACTCTTCCTCCCTACTGTGTTTGGTTACTAAAAGGAAATTACCAATGACAAAAACAAGTAAGTTTGCTCCTACTAAAGCACTGAAAAAATACACGTTGCTTGCTTCTCTTATCGCAGCTGCAGCGACGGTTATCCCTGCACAAGCGACGACGCTGAAAATCAGCCATGTTCGCCCACAAGGTACTGTCGTTGATAACGATATCAAACAACTCAGCGATGAACTGAAAGCGGCAACGGATGGTGATCTTAAGCTTCGAGTTTATGCAGCAAACGCTTTAGGTGACTACACCTTAGTTCAGGAACGTATCTCTGTTGGTGCGATTGACATGGCACTACAGCCTGCATCGACTTCAACGGATCGTAAAATGCAGATTGGCTTGCTACCTTTCCTTGCCAACAACTGGGAAGAAGCACAAAACATCTACGGTAGCGGAGCACCAGTCAGAACCGCAATGGAAGAGTTATTTGCTAAACAAGACATCACGCTACTTGCCGCTTACCCAGTTTATTTTGGTGGTATTTCACTGAATCGTAATGCGGTTGAAGCGGGTAACCCTGATGTGAGCAAAGGCATCAAGCTTCGCGTTCCGCCAATCAAGAGCTTCCAGCTACTTGCTGACAATGTAGGTTACATCGGCTCGCCACTACCGTTTTCAGAAGCCTTTACTGCAGTACAAACTGGGGTGGTAGATGGAGTGATTGGCTCTGGAGCTGAAGGTTATTATGCCTCGTTCCGTGATGTAACTAAAACGTACATTCCGCTCAATACTCACTTTGAGATCTGGTATCTGATGATTAACTCAGAGCGTTTGGATGACCTAGATGAAAACGAGAAAAACGCCTTGGTGTCGGCGGCGGCTGAGTTTGAATCTCGACGCTGGGGAGCGGCACAAATAGACCAGAAAGCTAACGAGCAAAAACTAGTTGATGCCGGCGCGACAATCGTCGAAATGACTCCGGTACAGCTGAAATTGACGGCGGATAAGGTTCGTACAACCGTATGGCCTCAAATCATTAATGATATTGGTTCTGACTGGAGCCAACCAATTCTAGACAAAGCGCTTAATTAAACTAAGCGCACCTCCAAGTAGGGGCGTTGTTGTGCCCCTTATTACAAAAGTCTGAAGAGAACGATATGAAACCGGATTACATAATTGTCGGTGGAGGCGTCGTGGGCTGCGCAGTGGCTTACGGACTGCTCAAAGCTGGCCACAAGGTAACAGTACTCGATGGTGGAGATAAGGCTCATCGTGCATCACGAGGGAATTTTGGCTTGGTGTGGCTATCGAGTAAAGGTTTAGGTGCCCCTCATTATGCCGCGTGGACACGTCGCTCAGTGGGGCTATGGCGCAAGCTGGCTGATGAGCTTGAAGAGACGACGGGTGAAGAACTCAATCTTGTTCAAAACGGGGGGTACGACTTTCATTTTTGCCAGCAAGAGATGGCTGAGAAAGCCAAGCAATATGAGGTGCTTCGACAACAACTGGGTACGGATCATCCCTACGAAGTCTGGGATAGAGATCGTCTTATTGCTGAAGAACCAGACATTGGTGAAGAAGTTGTTGGTGCTATTTATGGCCCGGAAGATGGGCATGTGAATCCGTTAAATCTGCTTCGTGCTTACACTAAAGCAATCAATGAGTTAGGCGCAAATGTTGTCACTGGCGTTACTGTGTCAGAGATAAGCAAAAACGATTCACAGCGATTCGACGTCGTACTGCAAGATGGAACGCGTTACAACAGCGCTAAAGTGGTTTTGTCGGCAGGTTTAGGATCGGCGGAACTGGGTCCTAAGCTTGGCTTTGTTGCACCAATTAGCGCACAAAAAGGTCAAGTTCTTATTACCGAAAAGCTACCTCCAAGATTGAAGCGTGCTTCAGGAATCATCAGACAGGTTAATGAAGGCGGTATTCAGATTGGAGACTCTAAGGAGAACGCTGGTTTTGATGATAGCGATACCTTAGACGTGACGGCGGCGATAGCTGAACGCGCGATTGCGGTTTATCCGTTTTTAGCCCAGACAAAGTTGGTTCGTAGCTGGGGAGCAATTCGCATTATATCTCCCGATGGCTTACCGATATATCAACAGTCGAAAACCAATTCAGGCGCTTATCTCATTAGTTGTCATAGTGGTATTACATTAGCCGCAGCGCACAGTTTTTTGCTCCCAGCTTGGCTAGAAGAAGCAGCGGATGCACCAACTTTGGAGTTATTCAGTGAAGACAGGTTCTAAGTTTCAACGAATGGTTGCGACAGAAAGGTCGCAACAGACGGTGGAGTTTTTTTGGGAAGGCAAGCCATACACAGCCCATGTTGGTGACACCATTGCGGCTGCATTGTTGGCTGCAGGTGTTGACCATACTCGAGAGTCTCCACAGTCGGGAGCCCCCCGCGCCCCGTTTTGCATGATGGGTAGTTGCTTTGAGTGTCGTGTTCAAGTCAATGGTGAGCACAATGTTCAAGCATGTATGAATGTAATAGAAGATGGCATGACGATTTGCCGTCAGACAAATTAGTGGTGAGTTCATGCAAGACGAAATAAAAAAACAAGTCGATGTATGTGTCATTGGTGCTGGCCCAGCGGGAATGAGTGCTGCAGTGAGATGCGCAGAAGCAGGTGCCAGTGTGGTTGTGATTGATGAACAGCCGATCCCGGGAGGTCAGATATATCGAGCGCAGAAAGAACAAGGGCATCCTAACGGCTCTATCTTTGGGCCCGACTATCAACATGGTGCAAGCATAATCAAGGCGTTTAATCGAGCGCCGCTGACCCATATTACCAGGGCGACACTGTGGCGAATCGACAGTGAAAACTGCGTCTACTGGAGTCAAAATGGTGTAGCCAATAAAACCGTAGCGAAACAAATCATCATTGCGACTGGGGCAACGGAACGGCCATTTCCCTTCGTCGGTTGGACTTTACCGGGAGCGATGACCGCGGGTGCGTGTCAGATTATGATGAAAACCTCGGGCTTAGTTCCAACCAATGCTGTGCTTGTCGGTACTGGGCCACTCATCTATTTGCTCGCGGCACAGATGGTCGATGCGGGCTCGCCTCCTAAAGCGATTGTGGATACCCAACAACCTAGCAGTTACGTCGAAGCGATTCGCTATGCGGGCGGAGCTTTAAAAGGTCGCAAGGTACTTTTCAAAGGCCTTAAGCTATTGGCTAAAATCCGTCGTGCTGGAGTCAAACGCTATACCGGTGCCACCGACATAGCCGCTTATGGAGATCAAGCTGTCGAGCGACTCACTTTCACCGCTCAAGGACAGCCACACGCCTTAAATACCGACACTTTGCTCTCTCATATTGGCGTTGTTCCTAATGTTCAGCTCACGAGAGCAATGGGCTTAGAGCACGAATGGGATCCGCTACAGATCTGTTGGCGACCAAGGGTTGATCAATACCACCAAAGCTCTCGCCAAGGTGTTTTTGTTGCTGGAGATGGCAGCGGCATTGGTGGAGCAATGGCTGCGCAATACCAAGGTCAGCTTGCTGCAGTTAGTGCTTTAATGTCGCTTGAAAGTGATGGAGAAATGTCACTGACTGAAGAACGAGACAAGCTTAGAGCATTGATTCATAAAGAGATTGGAGTGCGACCGTTTTTGGACGCACTGTACACACCACCTAAGCAGGCACTAACACCAAGCGATCAGACTATTGTTTGTCGTTGTGAGGAAGTCACAGCAGGACAAATTCGTCGTCAGGTAGAGAGAGGTGCGCACGGGATCAATCAAATCAAAACCTACACGCGTTGCGGTATGGGGCCTTGTCAGGGACGCTATTGCGGTACCACGGTGGCTCATATTATCCAAGAGGAAGCAGGGATTCCTATGGAGAAGGTGGGCTATTACCGCCTGAGAAATCCGATTAAACCACTCAAACTGGGTGAGTTGGCTAGTTTGACCCCAATCGGCGAATCATTCATGTACAAATATAGAAATAAAGGAACACAAAATGACTCACATCCAGCGTAATCACACCAATCAAAGAATGAGCAAAATCGTTGTCCATAATGATACTGTCTATCTTTGTGGTCAGGTCGGTGTGAAAGGCACCAGCGTTGCTGAACAAACCGCAGAGGCGTTATCCCGAGTTGAAAGCCTGCTAATTGAAGCGGGTAGTGATAAAGAGCATGTGTTACAAACCACGGTTTGGTTGGCAGACATGCAGGACTTTGCGGAAATGAACCATGTTTGGGACGAGTGGTTTAAACCTGGTTGTGCTCCTGCGAGAGCGTGTGGTGAAGCCAAGTTGGCAAGCCCTGAACTAAAAGTAGAGCTATTAGTTACAGCTGCCGTAAAACAGACTAACTAAAGATACCTAAGTAATAGTACATCGCTCTAAAGGATTGTCTCTTAGGGCGATGTTTTGTCCTTTAACATTCATATAGAATCCATCTTTAACACCGCCACAAACGCATCCAAATACGCTTCTTTAGCGAAGTCTGCTGAAACAGTTGGTAGCTCTACGGTAATACACGGTAGGTTTCTCTCTTCGCACCATGTGCCGAATGACCCCGGGGTTTCATAATCGACATCTTCGACGACTGGTAGGTTGAACTGCTTTCCTAACCAAGAGGCGAGTGGTTTGTAGCCCAGAGTTTAAAGAGCGCTACCAAGAACAGCTCGACGCTCGCGACTTCGCTTTTACCGAAAACCAATCAGTTCACCTCAATACCTACTTCAATTGCAGTGCTAGTTGGTTACGGTTGCGCTTTCTATCTTCTATCACTCACAGTACAAACCATGTCACTTGGCGTCGCATACGCCATTTGGTGTGGCGCAGGCATCGTGCTCGTCGCAGCCTTATCTTGGCTGGTTTATGGACAAAAGCTCGATATCTACACAGCTTACCAAGTTTGAATGTAGTTTGCGCATGGAAAGTGGCGTGTTTTTATGTGAGGGTAGAGTACGTATTTTGATATATTTTCTATAATTTTTAGCGTCTTATGATAAGTTAATCAAAAGTCAGTCAGACAGAAAAACAAGCCTGCCTGTGATTAAGAATTCTAAATGGCAGAACTTATGTCAAATATATCGATAGTTATGGCTCTGTATGTAGAGAAATTAATAAGCGAAGAAAAAGTGATAGCTTGGGCTGACAAACAAATTCTTGCGAATGCCGAACCATTTGAGCCATTGTGTCAGCTATCAGTTGAAGGCCCTAAATCATGCTTACGCTTACCTGAAAGTGAATTTCCGCGATACAACGAATTTACATTTATGGAAAAATTTGCACTTCGTACCCACGATTTAGATATTGAAAATGGTGACGAACTAACAGATTTTTTAATATGGCTAGCTTCTGCAAGTTTAGGTTACGACATTCAAGACCCTGAAGTTCACCTTGGCTACCTGATTGATCATTACTGGTTTGAATGTGGTGACAAAGAATATGCATTGAGTTTTGCTCGCCAAGAACTACCTCCATTGATTGTAAAACACAAGAGTGTTGCGAAGGGGATCTGGAAGCAAGCGGTTTAACATAGTTTCAAGATGACGCGTTACACTTGGCGGTTTTGGCATGGAATTCGATGTGCTTGGTTGGTTCGCCGTGGTGCACCTTGTGCAAAGGCGTTAGCTGTTTAGGTATTTAAGGATATTATGAGTTTTAAAAAGCGATTTTTAGAAGCTTTACCAGAGGTTCCTGCTGGGATAGATATAGGCTTAGGTGAGTTTGTTACTTATGATAAATCGACCCTTGCAGTATTAGAGCGTGAGAGTTCCGACTTTCTTCATGAAGTTGGCATGCCCGTTTGTGCTTCCCCATTCTTAAATTTCAACTCTTACTCGTCCTACGAAATATCTGAACTATATGAATTAGGGGTATTAACCGAATCATATTACCCAATTGGTTCAAACGGTTCTGGTGATATTCTAGCTATAGATATAAAAAGTAACGAAATAGTCTATTTTAATCATGATTGTAATAATGAGAGAGTATTCATTAATTCTTCGCTAGATAAGTTATCAGAAAGCCTATGTATATTTCAGCTGTGCCTTACAAACTCAAGTATGAACCAATGTAGTGAGCTCATTCGGAAAGTGGATCCTAGTGCGATTCAAGTCAATACAATGTGGTTTGATGAAATTCAGTCTGAAATGGAAAGCAGCTAACAAATTGTTCATTAGTGATTCGGCATGCGCGGCACTTTTACTATGCGTCAGGAGGAAGGGTTGGGTAATCAGTTTATGGATTTAGCGAATGAGTATCCGGAAACAGGTAGCAAACTAGGAATTGCGCTTTCTACCTTAGGTCAGATACCTATTAATGGTATGAGAGTCGCGCCTGAAAATGGTACCAATGGTTAGTATATATGGTGCGGTGAAAAGCTGTCTTCAAACGCAGACTTCTTTGACCCGATACATGTTGAGCATATAGTTAAACACTTACCGCAACTGCAAGCTTATCTTGGTTTACCTCCTGGCTATCGTTTCCGAATAGATAACAATGGTTACGAAGATATCTGGTATGACAGCAGCTTGTTGGAAGAAAACGTATCACAACCATTTAAGGTTTCAATATACTAGTTCTAACTATATCGAGGGCGTTAGACCTTAAATTCTAACGCGCTTCTGTTTAATAATGAGCGCACTAACTTCCCTTAAGTCCCAACACCGCCACAAACGCATCCAAATACTCTTCTATAGCGAAGTCTGCCGAAACGGGCGGCAGTTCCACCGTTATACACGGTAGGTTTCTTTCTTCGCACCATGTACCAAATGAACCTGGGGTTTCGTAATTGACATCTTCGACGACTGGTAGGTTGAACTGCTTTCCTAACCAAGAGGCGAGTTGTGATTGGGCTGGGTCGTCAATGAGTGCGAGTGGTTCGTGGAAAGAGATCACGAACTTTGGCTTACGCTCTTCGATAAGGTTTATCAGCGATTGTACTTCTGGTTCAAGTTGGTCTGGCTGCCCGGTGCTCACTTTTACATCTCTAACTGGAGTGTTTGAACTCCAGCGATATACAGTACCATCTTTTTTCCAGTTTTTAGTTGGGAAGGCGCGGTTTAAGTCTACTTGATTGGCGTTAGCGCGAGTGCCCAATTGATTGCCGTCTGGGTTCATCGACAAGATCACGTCGTGCCTTAGGTTAGCGGCTGGCAAGCTTCTTAACGCGCACGACAAGCCTGCGATAGACGCGGTTTCATCGCCGTGGGTGCCCGCTAAAATGAGCCCGCGAGCGTCGCTTTTGATTTGGGCAGGGAAATAGAGCAAAGGAGCCCCTAATACAGAACTTCCATACGTCAGCGGCTTTATTGAAAACGCAGCTCTTTCCGTTCTTGGAATTAAACTCACCTTAATCTCCCGATTGATCAAGTACTATCAAGTATTAACTATTAGATAAATACAACTGTCAAAACTCGTCAACTGTCGCATGGTTAGTTTTATTACTCTGCTTCAAAGATAGGCTAGGAGAGCAAAAACATATGGATTTTAAAAAACAGTCAACGGCTTTACTCATCTCATCTTTATTGACCCCTTTTATCTCAGTAACAGCCGCCGCAGATACTCTGCCTGCAGGAACCACTCTGGCTAAGGAACAACATTTAGTCCGTGCTAATGATGCCGAAGCAGCGACGCTCGACCCTGCCAAAGCTGAAGGCTTGCCGGAAATGCATATCTTACGAGACTTGTTTGAAGGTTTAGTGATTCAAGACCGCGATGGTAATATTACTCCGGGCGTTGCTGAGTCTTGGGAAACCGAGGACAACAAAACCTTTGTGTTCCATCTGCGTAAAGATGCCAAGTGGTCGAACGGCGATCCAGTCACGGCAGACGATTTTGTATATGCACTAAGACGTGCTGTCGATCCTAAGACGGCATCACCGAACGTGTGGTATCTGAAGCTCACCAAAATCAACAATATTGCTGATGTAGCAGAAGGCAAAAAGCCGTTAGATGCATTGGGTGTGACCGCTATTGATAAGCACACGCTTCGCTTCGAACTTGATAGTAAAGTCCCTTACTTTGTGGCGATGACAGGCCACACTTCGATGATGCCTGTTCACAAGGCCAATCTAGAAAGCAGTGATAAACCCTGGAGCGATCCGAAGCAGTTTGTGGGTAATGGTGCTTTCCTTCTGGATGAATGGGTGGTCAATGAGCGTGTGGAATTGAAGAAGAACCCAAATTACTGGGATAGTGATGATACGCACCTAAATCAGTTGACTTACATTCCGTTTGAAAACCAGAATGCATCGATTAATCGCTATGCGGTGGGTGAGGTCGACATCACTTCCGATGTACCAACGCATATGGCGCAAAAGCTACAGAAAGAGTATCAGGAAGCTTATACCGCAGTCCCTCTGTTGTGTACTTATTACTATGCGTTTAACACCACCCGTGCGCCGTTTGATGACGTGCGAGTCCGTCAAGCTGTCTCCTATTCGATCATGCGTGATGTTGTCACAAATGGTGTCACACAAGTGGGCAACTTGCCTGCCTATACCTTTGCTCACGAATACACTGCAGGCTTCGATGCCACTCAGCCGGAATACAGCCAGTGGACGCAAGATCAGCGTGATGAAAAAGCGCAACAGCTGCTGAAAGAAGCGGGGTATGATGCGTCTAACCCATTGGATTTCAAGTTACTCTACAACACCAGTGAGTCTAACAAGTCGATTGCGGTGGCGATTGCATCAATGTTGAAAAATAACTTGGGTGCCAAGGTTGAGTTAGAAAACCAAGAGTGGAAATCTTACTTGGTGTCTCGGAGGCAGGGTGACTTTGATGTGATGCGTGCTTCTTGGTGTGGTGACTATAACGAAGCCTCTACGTTCCTTAGCCTGCTGCGTTCTGGTTCATCGGGTAACTTTGCGCGTTACAGCAGTGAAGCTTATGACCAAGCGATGGAGAGTGCGCTATCGGCAACTACTGAACAAGAGCGTCAAACTTTTTATGACCAAGCAGAACAGGCGCTAGCGGTCGATATGCCAATTGCTCCAATCTACTACTACATGCAAGCACGCTTGGTTCGCCCAACCGTAGGTGGCTTTGCCAAGAATAATGTAGAAGGGCGCATTTACTCCAAAGATCTCTACATTAAGCAGTAAGTTCGTGCTCGTTTAAATAACACACAAACGCATTATTATTAGAAAAGGGACGGTGATCATAAATCTTTGATCAACGTCCCTTCGTCATTATTCTGTAACGCTAACCGCAAAAAACTGAAACCTGATTGAAGTAATTTTCACTTTTATTTCAATTAGGTGAAGCCATGTTACCCCCTCTACGCGCCCTCGTGGCATTCGAAGCGGTTGCCCGCCTTGGCTCAATAGGAGCGGCGGCGCGCGAGCTGTGTGTTACCCAAGCAGCGGTAAGCCAACAGCTCAAAAGCCTAGAGACCTTTTTCGATACGACACTGTTTGAACGCAGCTCAAAGGGCGTGCGTTTAACCTCTGCTGCGCAGCAGTATCAACCGATTGTTTCGGGCTCACTTGCTCACCTCAAGCTACAAACGCAAATCCTATTTGGTGAGAAAGAGACCGACGTATTGAGCCTGCGCGTCAATCACACCTTCTGCCATAACTGGCTATTGCCACGGCTCGCCTCTTTTTATCAAAAATATCCCTTTATTCGCTTGGATATTCAGCTGGTGGACTGGCCATCGACCACGCCTTGTCAAAATGTAGATATCGAACTGACCAACGGCAAAGTCGAGAGCGAAGACACCCATTTTGAACGACTTTTTCAAGAGCATTGGCAACTGGTTTGCAGCCCAGATTTTAAAGAGCGCTACCAAGAACAGCTCGATGCTCTTGACTTTGCTTCATTGCCAACAGTGCAAGTGAAAGGCTACCGCGAGAACTGGTTGCAATGGCTGAGCCATAACCAGTTTGAGATGTCACTGCCGCAAGTTCAGCTAGAAATTAGTAACTCACTACACGCGCTAGAGGCGGTTAAGCAGGGCGTTGGTGTGCTGCTGGTGAGGTCGTTGGCGGTTACTGAACTGCTTAAGAAAGGGGAGGTAGTGCTCGCCAGTGACGCCTTTATGCCTGCTGAATCTGCCCACTACCTGATTACTAAACATAGTCGAAGTGCCAAGGTGAATTTCTTCTGTGATTGGCTCTATCACCAAATTGAAAGTGCAGAGCCTGAGTAAAGGTTTTCTTATGAGTGGCCATAAAAAAAATGAGGGGCGCTCTTACTAACCTGTCACATAAAACGCTTAGCTTAAGCACATACAAACAAGGATGAGGTCACCATGAGTGCTTTCTCACAACACATGACAAATCGACTAAAAGTGCTGCTGTTTACTGCGCCACTATTAGTTCCACTGTTTACTTTTTGGTTAGTGCCGTTTGGCTACTCCATTTATATCAGCTTCACCGATTGGGATTACATTTCGCCAGATTACGACTTTGTCGGGCTTGAAAATTACCAATACATGGTCGAAGACTTTGAGTTTCTGCAAGCGGCGATGAACACCTTCTGGTTTTCACTCGGTGTTGTGGTTCCGACCATTCTGCTTGGCCTTCTGTTCGCGATGTTGCTGCACAAAAACTTCAAAGGCAGTCAGTTTTACCGCGCGGTGATTTTCTCCCCTTGGATCACGCCAACGGTCGCGGTGTCGATTGTTTGGTCTTGGGTATTTGAGACTAAATCAGGCCTAGCAAACCACCTGTTACAGTCGATGGGCTTTAACGCGATCCCTTGGCTAGAGAGCGGAAATACTGCGCTAGTTGCGGTGATTATTGTAACGGTGTGGCAGGCAATCGGCTGGACGATGCTGTTCTACATTAGCGCGCTCAACAAGATCCCTGAGTCACTCTATGAAGCGTCTTTGATTGATGGTTGTAGCAGCCTGACGCGCTTTTTAAAAATTACCTTACCGCTTATCTCGCCAACCACGTTCTTCTTAGTGGTGGTCAATATTATTACCGCGATGCAGGCGTTCGATCAGTTCCAAATCTTGACTCAAGGCGGACCGGGCGGCGAAACACGCACCTTGCTTTACCTCTTCTATCAACAAGCGTTTGAGCGCTATGAGATGGGGCCAGCTGCTGCGACTTCTTTGGTGATTTTCCTCATCACAGGCCTGCTCGCACTGCTTAATACCTATATGGGCAAACGCTGGGTGTATTACTAAACCGGATTTGAAAAGGACAACATCATGACCACGCAAACATTAGATGCGAATTCGGTGATTCGCACAACCAGACCACTAAAAGGCAACAGTGCCAGAGCGCAGCGTTCTTCAGTGGCAATCAAAACTGAGAAACAACAATCGAGCACAGCGTTTGCAACTCGAGTTAATGCGCAGTCTCTGGCTGCATTGAGTAAGCACCTGTTCTTGATGGTGTGCGGCACCATCATGGTATTCCCATTCTTGTGGATGCTATCAGGCTCGCTGAAAAGCAATGATGAGATCTTCGCGAACCCATTAGATCTTATACCTTCGCAGTTCCGTTGGGAGACATTCATTGAGACGTTCCAGAGTGCCCCTTTTGGTTTGTACATCTTCAATAGCTTCAGTGTGGCTCTGTTCACCACGCTATTGGTCATCATCAATTCGGCGATGTTTGCTTACGCACTGACTCAATTGAAGTTTCGCTCTAAAACCTTGCTCTATTTTGTGGTGATGGGGTGTTACATGCTGCCGGGTGCTGTGACATACATTCCTTCTTACATCACCTTAGCCAAGCTAGGACTTTTGGATTCTCACATGGGTTTGATTGCTTCTAATGCAGCTTCGGTATTTGGAGTGTTCTACCTGCGCCAAGTGTTTATCAAGGTTCACCCATCCTTGGTTGAAGCGGCGCGTATTGATGGCGCAGGCGAGCTAAAAATTCTTTGGGCGATAGTGCTACCCCAGTGCCGAGCGGCAGTGGCAACACTATTCCTTATCACCTTTATCACTAACTACAACAGCTACATGTGGCCGAGTCTGGTTATCACCACTCAGGAATTGAACCTGATTGCGACTGGTATTCGTCACTACTTTATCGCTGAAGGCAACTACGGTTTGAACTGGTCGCAGATCATGGCGGCGAGCACCATTGCTGTAATGCCTTTGTTGATTCTATTCGTCATCTGTCAAAAGACGATTCTTTCAGGTATCGCCGATAACGGCGTAAAAGAGTAAACGGAAATGAAACTAAAAACTCTCGCACTAGTGTGTGCTGGCGCAGCAAGCGCTTCTATGTTCTCTAGCAGTGTTCTTGCAGCAACAGAGGTTAACTTCTGGTATTCCGGTGGTACTAAGCCTCAACAAATGATGACTAAGCTTATTGAAGAGTTCAATGCGAGCCAAGATGAGTACGTTGTTAAGCCAGCTCTACAAGGTAACTACACGGAAACCTACCAAAAGCTGCAAGCAGGTTTGGCGTCTCGAACGGCTCCTGAACTGGTTCTTCTTGATTCAGGTCGTGCAGAAGCGATGCACGGGCGTGGTCTGAGCCGTGACCTAACGCCATTTATGGATGAAGAGTTTAACTTCTCTGATTTCATCGGTGCGTTCAAAGATCAAGTGACAGCAGACGATGGCACCGTGATTGGTTTGCCAGCTTACGGCACCACTCAGGTGTTCTACTACAACAAGCAAGTGCTGGCTGAGCATGGCTTTACTGAGCAAGACCTAGCGACTTGGCAAGGTGTAGCAAAAGTGGCTGAGAAAGTGACGCAGCGTGATGACAAAGGCAACACCACTTTCTATGGCTGGGAGCCGATGTGGGGTCAGGACAACATGATCGATGCGGCATTCTCTAATGGCGCCAAGATCATCAGTGATGACGGTAAGAAAGTGCTGATCGACTCTCCAGAGTGGGTTGAGGTATGGGACAGCTTCCGTCAATGGATTCACGATGATCAGATCATGCGTATTCACTACGGCGGTCAAGGCTGGGAATACTGGTACAAGACTATCGATGACGTGATGAAAGACAATGCGCTTGGCTACACTGGCTCTTCTGGTGACCAAGGTGACTTGGACTTCACTAAGCTAGCAGCGACCACTCAACCGGGCTGGGGCAGCCACCCATCAGCGCCACAAGCGGGTGCGCTGGTTTACGTGATGCCAAAAGGCACAGACGACAAAGCAGCGAAGGGTGCATTTGAGTTTGTTGAGTTCTACACCAATGCCAAGAACACAGCAGCTTGGTCAATGTTCACAGGCTACATCCCAGTACGTAACAGCGTATCTGAGGTGCCAGAGTATCAAGCATTCACTCAAGACAACCCACAAGCTCTGATTCCTTTGAAGCAGGCGAACACGGCAACTAAAGACTTCCTTGACCCAACCAACGGCAAAATCATGGATGCTCTGAAAGTAGCGGCGGATCAAATCCAAATTCAGAACGTGCCAGCAGAAAAAGCGCTAAAACAGGCGGCGAAAAAGGCGCAACGTGCTTTGGATAGAGCGAATCGCTCATAACTTCGGGATCAAGACATCCCGTATCTAAAACAGTAGCCCATCAATGTGGTGGGCTATCATCTCATCGCTCTTTGTGATGTTTAATGTAGAGCAACTTGGTGAAAGCAATGAACCAATTTCAAGGTGAACTCTCTTTTGGCAGAGTGCGAATTCCCTTTCATGTCCCTGCGGACGTTGATGCAGTTAAGATTACCGGAACGACGGTAACCAAAGGCTTCTTGTACGCAGCCGCTTACGATGCCAGTCAAAACTTTCGTGGCAAGGTACTGTTTGAAAAAGACTACAAGTCTCTGGTGATTCAACGACAGGCATCAGGTTTAGGCGCGATTGACGGCCCACTAGAGTCCGGTGAGTGGTTTGTCGAGCTGTACAATCTTGAAGGTGAGTTTCGTCGTGAGCGAGCGATGCAATATCAGGTCGATATCGCCTTTCCTGAATCATCGAACGGTGAAGAACTGGATCTTCAATCGGTGGTGACTTCGTCACACCAGATCGAGTTTGATTACAGCCAGATGCTGAGTGCAGAGTCGCGTTGGTATCGTGGTGATCTTCATGCCCACACTCAGCTTTCTGATGGGCATAACACGCTAAGTGCCGCGAAAGAGATTGTTGAGTCGCAAGGCTTAGATTTTTTCTTTATTACCGAACACAACATATGCCAGCCGAAACTGCCACTTTCAAAGCAGTGCCTGTTTCTGCCTGCATTAGAAGTCACAACCGATCTTGGGCATTTCAATGTTCATGGTCCAAGCCATTCTTTGGATCTAACAAAGGTTGAACATACGAGTCGAGCCACTATGGAAGCGGGGCTACAACTTGCTAAAAGTGGACACAGTTCCCTTGGCATTAATCACCCGATGATGAAGCCGTGGCATTGGCATTACGATCAAGTAGATCTTAGCCAAGTTTCGACCTTCGAAGTGTGCTGCGACCCAACTTGGTCAACGTCGCCGAAAGCGACCGAAGATGCCTTAATGGTACTTAATGAGATGTGGAACTGCGGCCAGCGTATTACCGCGATTGGTGGCAGCGATTCACACCTAGAACCTCACGAGCGCAACCCAAAAGCGACCGAACCTTCCATTTACGGCGACCCTTCAACTTTCGTGTATAGCCACGGCTTGAGTGGAGAAGGGATTTTGGCAGGTCTGCGCAATGGACAAGTGTACCTAGAGCGCCGTTGCGGTCTGAAATTCGATATAAATCTCGGCGATCTGCTGCCTGGTGAAGACAGCAAAGGCCAAGCGCTGACCTATCGATTATCTGTTCGCGACATGGAACATGACTATTATGCAGAGTGCGTGGTCGATGGAAAAGTGATTGAAATCATTGACCTAACAGAAGAGAAGCAAAGCCTTTCTGTTGAAGCGGGCTACCATTGGTGTCGCATTGATATTCGACGCGGCTTATCTTCTCAATACGACTCAGCATCGCCAAATAAAGGCGAGTTTGAGGGCTGCATTAATGCTGTCTTTGATGGCACCCAACCACAATTTAACCAACCTCTTGTCGACACTTGGGGTGAACTTATGGAGCGAGTAAATAGTGATGAAGTTTAAAGCACTATTGTTTGATAAAGACGGCACCCTATTGGAATTCCACAAGATGTGGCTCAACGTTTCTCGTGGTGCAAGTGAGCAAGTAAAAGCCTTCAGTGATAACCATCAAGGTAATCAAACTGTCACGGTTACTGAGTTACTCTTGGCTATCGGAGTTGAGGGCGATGTGGTTGATAACTATGGACTATTGGCTTCTAACCCAGTTGAAGATACCGCGATTGCATGGTTCAAAATGCTAGAACCTTCGGTATCTCTGTCTGAGTTCACCCAAATCACTAAAGCGGCTTTCAACACTCAAGTGGAAGAGAATCCAGAGTGGGTTGAAGCACTGCCGGGTGTAACGGAAAAGCTGACATCGCTTAAGCAGCAAGGCATGTATTTGGGCGTGGCAACGGCTGACACCAAAGACTCTACAGTTTATACGTTAGAGCAGTCGGGACTGAGCGAACTGTTTGATTACGTTGGTTATTCTGATGGCGATATTGAGCCTAAGCCAGCGCCTGCATTGTTGAATGCGTTCTGCGAGCAGTGTGGTATCGAGCCGCATGAAGTGATCATGTTTGGTGACACGGTATCGGACATGGAATTTGGTCGAAATGCTGGTGCTAAGAACGTGGGTGTACTCACTGGCACGGCAAATCACGCCGAACTAGAGCCAATGGCTGACTTGGTGATTCATTCGGTTGCCAACTTCGATCCTCAAGAATTTAACGAATTGATTTAAGGACTGGTTATGGCTGAAGTAACCTTGAGAGGCGTTGAGAAAACCTACCCAAACGGCTTTAAAGCGGTACATGGTGTCGACCTCAATATTCAAGAAGGCGAGTTTATGGTGTTTGTTGGGCCGTCTGGCTGCGCCAAGTCCACCACACTGCGCATGATCGCTGGGTTGGAAGATATCTCAGAGGGTGATGTTTACATCGGGGATAAGCGCGTTAACGATCTTCCTCCTAAAGATCGTGGTATCTCGATGGTATTCCAAAACTACGCGCTTTACCCGCACATGTCTGTCTACGACAACATGGCCTTTGGATTAAAGCAGCAAAAACTGCCAAAGCACGAGATCGACGAGCGTATTTCAGAGGCGGCGAAAACGTTGGATATCGAGCATCTATTGAATAACAAACCGGGTGAGATGTCGGGTGGTCAGCGTCAACGTGTGGCACTCGGCCGTGCCATGGTGCGCAAACCAGACGTGTTTTTGTTCGACGAGCCGCTCTCTAATCTGGACGCTAAGCTGCGAGTTTCGACGCGAGTGAGTATTGCTCAGCTGCACGATAACCTAAAGCAAGAAGGGCAAAACGCGACCATGATCTACGTGACGCACGATCAGGTTGAAGCGATGACTTTGGGCGATCGCATCTGCGTTCTGAATCAAGGTGAGATCATGCAGGTTGATACGCCAATGAATCTTTATCATCACCCTGCAAACAAGTTTGTAGCGGGTTTCATTGGCTCGCCAGCGATGAACATCATTAAAGCTCGTATTGATGAGATTGATGGCGTGATGAATGTATTGTCGGAGAGCGGGGTTCGTTGGGAACTACCTCAAGATAAACAAGCCATTGCTCGTGCTAAGCAAGGTGAGTGGGTTTGGTTTGGCGTTCGTCCTGAACACATCAGCTTTGCGAATCACGATGCGCCGCTGTCTGAGGTGAATACCCAAAACCATCGTCTAGGTGTGGTGGAGTCTATGGGTAACGAGCTGTATCTCTACTTCCAACTCGGTCACGATAAAATGGTGGCAAGGGTGCCTTTTGATGCTGACCGCACAGCGGAAAGCGGACAAGAGACATTGCTTCATTTCAATACCTCACAGTGTCACCTGTTTGATTTAGAGACAGAAGAAGCACTGACTGAATAAGTCGATGTGTCCGAAGAGTCAAAATAAAGAAATCCCCGCTCAGATGAGTGGGGATTTTTCTTAGGAGGAGTATCAACAGGAGCTCGGGACTGTGCTCGAGGCTTTTTTGTTGGAGATAGCTAAACACTCTTGAGGGTTAGAACCATTTAATGGCTCGGAATCGTAATCCTTTTTTCTAGCCAACGAACTGCTTGTGATACGACCAAAATAAGAACAAGGTACTCCAAAACCAGAAACGTATAGATCTCTAAAGGTAAATATTCGTTCACCACCAGCTCATTTGCTCGCCTTGTTAAATCACTCAAACCAATCACACTCACTAGCGAACTCATCTTGAGGATATAAACAAACTGATTGCCCAAGGGCGGCAGTATCTGACGGAATGCCTGCGGTAGGATAACCAATCGCATTTTTTGCCAATAGGTCAATCCCAAGGATTCGGCCGCTTCATGTTGGCCACGATTAATCGCTTGAATCCCCCCACGGAACACTTCGGCCATAAAGGCGCTCTCGGCAACGGTCAATGCGATTACCCCTGCCCAGAAGTGGTTCAAAGAGACATCGAGTAATGTCGGCATTCCGTAATATACCCACAATAGCAATACCAATACAGGGATAGAACGCATCACCTCTACGTAAAGTCGATTAATCCCCCTGAGTATTGGAGAACTAGAAAGCGCTGGAAAGGCGACCAATAGACCCAGAGCCATAGCAAAAAACATACTCAACAACGAAACCTGAATAGTCTCGCTAAAACCAGCTACCAAAAACTGAATGTTAGTTCGCCCCTGCTCCGTTGACGGGTCGAGTACATACCATCCCCATTGGTAGTCTGAACATCCTGTCAGAAACAGCAGAGAAACTAGCGATAAGTGACGATAGTTCACATTTACTCCCAAAAACTCCATTTGTTATTGCTATGTTAACAACCAAATCTGTTTAATGGTTAATAATTAAGAAGAATATCTCATCACTTAGAAATCAGCATTCTTTGAAGGAATAAAAAATGAAGAAAAGCTTAATTGCATTAGGAATGTGCTTACTTGCTTTTACACAAATTGCACATGCACAAAGTCGTTTGCAGGAGATACTCGATGCCGGAGTTCTTCGCGTCGGTACAACGGGGGATTGGAACCCAATGACAATGAAGGATCCTGCAACCAACAGTTACCGCGGTTTTGATATCGACGTCACGACTGAGTTGGCTAAAGATCTAGGCGTAAAAGTGGAATACGTCGCAACAGACTGGAAAACCTTGGTGAATGGCATCACAGCCAACAAATACGACGTGACTGGCAGCGCATCGCTCAACATGTCTCGAGCAAAAGTCGCTGGGTACAGCCAACCCTATTTCTATCTGGCTTTTGTCCCTGTTGTGCAAAAGAAAGACCTAGGGAAGTTCTCCGACTGGAGTGACTTTGACAAAGCAGAAATCAAAGTTGCCGCCACACTCGGCACAGTACAAGAAAAAATGGTAAAGGACTTCTTCCCATCGGCACAACACATCGTGATTGAAGCGCCGGCACGGGATTTCCAAGAGCTTTTAGCTCGCCGCGCCGATGTCTCCGTGACTTCAAACGTAGAGGCTGCAACCTTAGTCGAGAAGTTTAAACAACTCGCGATAGTTCCGGTGAAAGAGCCACGTAAACCAACTCCAATTGCGATGCTACTACCACAAGATGATCAGGTTTGGATTAACTACATTAACCACTGGGTTGAATTGAAAAAGACGCAAGGTTTCTTCAAGCAAACCGCTGAGAAGTGGGGACTGAAGAGCATGTAACGAGCTCATAGAGAAGAGAAAAATAGAGCCCTTAGGGGGAAAGGGCTCTTGAGTTAGGAGCTTGCTTTAATTTGAGTTACGCGACCACTAACGTCGATGCTTTTTTCATTGCCTCTTTGGTTGAGCACTCAATCACGTTCGCATTGGCAAAGCGGTGAGCGTCTTTCACTTGAATATCGTGAGCCAAGATAACCAGTTTCGCGTTTGCGACATCTAGGTCGGTGATGCGGTTCTGAATACCGTTTTGACCTTGTGTTTCTACCTTGATTTTCAGACCTGCTGCCGCACCAGCCTTCTCTAGTGCTTTCGCAGCCATGAAGGTGTGTGCAACACCTGAAGGGCAACAAGTTACAGCTACGATGTCGTATTCGCCTTCGCCTGCTACTGGAGCGGCTTGAGCTTGTACTGGTGCTGCTTCAACTGTCTCTTCTTCGGTTTCAACTGCGACTGGTTTCCAGAAGCCAACGATAACCGCTGTGGTTAGTGAGCCAAGTGCAATGCCAACTACGTACATTGGGATGTTGCTTGAAACTGGCGCTGTGATTAGGCCGCCCCAAGGTGCGTGAAGTAGGATGTCTGTCATGAAGCCGAACACACAGCCAACGATACCACCTGCAACGATTGAAGGAGGAACGCGCATTGGGTCGTTTGCAGCGAATGGGATTGCACCTTCAGAGATACCGATAGAGCCCATGATTGCCGCCGCTTTACCTGCTTCTTGTTCTTGTTTAGAGAACTTGTTTTTGAATAGGAACGTTGCCAGTGCCATACCTAGAGGTGGTGTACAAATCGCGATGCCTACGCCGCCCATCAACCATGGTTGTGTATCTACTTGAGTTTGAGCAAATAGGGTTGCCACTTTGTTGATAGGACCGCCCATGTCGAACGCTGTCATACCACCAAGAATTGTGCCCAGAACCATCTTAGATGCACCCGCCATTGACGCTAGGAACTCGTTCATTGAAGCCATGAACAGTTTGATTGGCTCACCGATGCCCCACATTACAATACCTGCAGAGATTAGCGTACCAACAAGCGGGTAGATGAAGTATGCACCTAATGCTGTCATGTTGGTAGAAAGTGGGATCTTCTTAAGTTGAAGCACTACGCCACCGGCAATAAAGCCGGCCACGATACAACCAAGGAAGCCGCCGCCCATGTCCGCCATGATGCCAGAAGAGATCATCGCTGGTGCCAGTGCTGGTTTGTCTGCAATTGAGTAACCAATAAAGCCGCCAAGAATGATTGGGAAAAGAACAAGGCCTTTGATACCGATGTTAGAGATGTCTGCCAGCAAACCGTCTGCTGGAACAGCACCTTTACCTGATGCCATGACGGCTAACGCCAACAAAACACCACCGGCTACAATGAAAGGTAGCATGTGAGATGTACCAAAAAGCAGGTGGCCTTTCATGGTACTAAGGAGTTTTTTATAGTCGCTATTTTTATTATTAGAATTACTACTAGTATTCGTAGTTTGGTTTGCTAGGGTACTCATAATTGTCTACGCCTTATGAATTAATTAAAATATTAAGGATTTGATGTTCATCTTTTGCGTTATGGATATCTTGAATAAATTCATCGCTGAATTTTCCAAATAGTTCTTGTAGTACATAAATATGATGGTCAGCACCGTTATCTGGTGAAGCAATCATAAAAAATACGGTTGGGTTAATACCGTCTTCATCGCCATAATCAATGCCTTCGCGCTTAACACCGACCGCAATTGCTGGCTCAGTTACTGCCTTGCTTTTTGAGTGTGGGTAAGCGATGCCGTCCATTGAGGTGATGCTTTGAGATTCACGAATTTCAATGTCTGCCAAAAAGGCTTCTTTACTGCTGATTCGGTTATTCTCAAATAACATGCCTGCTAATTCTTCAAACAGTTCTCTTTTATTATTCGCTTGAAGGTTGTTATTAATTAAGTTGACGTTAGTTAGTTGTGTGATCATTTATTAACTCATTCACTATTGAAGTTCTTGAATTAAAATTAATGGATTAACCTGATTCGCGAAATAGCAAATAAAAGCCCTTCACTGCACATTTGTACCAAGCAAAATTAAGTGTGATTTGCATCATTCATCCAGTGTGAGATGGGGCATATTTGATGACGTATTTTTTATGTTTTTGACACGTAGACTGGCCTCTTCAGAAACAAAAAATGCCCCGCAAAAGCAGGGCATGAAGAGTGTGTTGTGAGTTGTTAGAAAGCTAGCTGTAAGCGCGCGCTACTCGGCCAACGCAGTCCAGTTTGTAACTCTCAGCATAAGCAGGAATGAACACCGATTGGCCTTTCTCTATCACGCAGGTTTCGCCGCATTGGTGAGTGAGCACCATGGACTCGTCGAGTGGCAATAGGATCTCGGCACCTTCGGTCGTGATCTGTCGTTGCTGTGAGTTTTGCACGATAGAGAACTTAAAGTCTTCGACTGGAATTTCGTATTCCATCACGTCACCTTGCTCAATCGGGCTCAGCAGTAATCTATCCGCAGGTTTCTCATTAAATCGAGTACAAGAAACCAGTTCATTTACGTCCATGTACTTAGGTGTCAGCCCTGCACGCAACACATTATCGGAGTTCGCCATGATCTCTAGACCTGTGCCCTTGATGTAAGCGTGAGGTGTTTCGGCATCAAGGTACATGGCTTGCCCTGGTTTTAGGGTAATCACATTTAGTAGCAGTGGAGCGAATAAGCCGACATCACCAGGGTATTGAGCTTCAAGCTCTGAAATCAATTGGAATACACGTTTATCTGATAGCTTAGCCTTCATCAGCAGCATGGTTAACGCCATGCCTTTTTGCTCGCCTTCCAGAGACAACAAGCTTGCAAAGAAGCAGGCTAATCCATTGGGAGTTTGGTCGCCCGCGAGATCGTTAACCATCGAATGCAACTCTGGAATATCGAGATAATGAAAGTGCTCAAGGATCTCGCTTATCGATCTAAAGCCATTCATCGCTGTGTAGTCGGTTAGGGCATACACCAATTCTGGCTTGTGGTTAGGATCCTTGTAGTTACGGTTGCCCGCTGTCATCGGAATGCCTTGCTGCTCTTCTAGTGCATATCCAGATTCCGCTTGTTGCTTGTTTGGATGAACTTGAACAGAGAGTGCTTTCTCCGCTGCCAACACTTTGAAAAGATATGGCAATTCACCAAATCGATTCGCCACTTTCTCGCTCAAAAACAGGTTTAGGTTCTTAGAGATCAAGCTCGATAATGTGGTTTGCTGCCCGTTGTCGTTCACCATTGAGCAGCCATTTGGGTGAGCCCCCATCCAGATCTCGGCTTGTGGCTCACCAGACTGGTTATCAATACCAAACAGTTGGTTGAATGAAGAAGGGCTACCCCATGCGTAGTTCTGAATCACGTTGGTCATAGGATAGAAAAAGCGTTGTACGAACGAATCGTTCGCTAAAGAAAAATCAGACATCGAAATCACCATGAAAGGAAACATGGCTTGAGATCTACTCGGCCTAATGAAATGCGAGAGTAGAGTGGGCTCAAGCCATTGGAGTTGAAATGGCTTAAGCCGCTGCTGTTGTTAGCTTGGCTTTGCGTAAATTTTTAAGCGCGATACAAGTAACCGCAGTTACGCCCGCACCAGACGCCATGCACACAAGTGCTAGTAGTGGGTAGTTCATTGCGCCAAGTAGAGCAACCACAGGACCACCGTGAGCAACGCTGTTGGTGATACCAAACGAGAACGCCATAACCGCAGCTGTCATTGAGCCAAGTACGTTGGCAGGGATAACTGACATTGGGTCTTGAGCGGCGAAAGGAATCGCACCTTCAGAGATACCCACTAAGCCCATCGCGCCTGCAGCTTTGCCTGCTTCAATTTCAGAAGATTCGAACAGGTCAAACTTACGGCCGATTCTGGTTGCGATAGCCATACCAAGTGGAGCAACAGGGATTGCACACGCCATCGCACCCATGAATTGAGTTTGACCGCTGGCAATCATGCCAACCGAGAATAGGAACGCCACCTTGTTGAATGGGCCACCCATATCAAAGCCAGCCATGCCACCCAGTACGATGCCAAGTAGAACCACATTACCTGTGCTCATGCTGGTTAGCAGCGCAGTAAGCGCATCCATTAGCCCCGCGATAGGTGCGCCAATGACGAAGATGAACAGACCTGCGATGAATAACGAACCAGTGATCGGAGCGATCATAATAGGCACAAGCGGCTGAACAAATTTGTGGTAGTTAAACGAAGTAATCCACTTAACGAAGTAGCCGACCAATAGACCGGCGATGATTGCGCCAATGAAACCTGTGCCCGCTTCAGCACCGTAGAAAGAACCGTTGTTCGCAATCCAGCCGCCAATTAAGCCAGGAGCTAGAGCTGGGCGGTCAGCGATCGCGTAAGCGATGTAGCCAGCCAGGATCGGGATCATTAGGGTGAAGGCCACCACACCCACTTCTAGGATTTGGTTCCACATGCTGCCTGCAGGGATCGCCATGCCAGATTCACTTGGCTCACCACCAATCGCTAGCGCTAGGGCAATCAAAAGGCCGCCCGTCACAACGAATGGGATCATGTGAGATACGCCATTCATCAAGTAACGATAAAGGTCTGAACGCGCTTGCGAGGCTTTCTCGGCAACAGATTGGTTCGTCGGTGTTTGTTCTGCTTGGTAGTTTGGTGCGTGTAGCGCTTCTTGGATCAAGCCCTGCGCGTTTTTGATTGGCGCTTTTACATTGGTGCAGATAACACGTTTGCCAGCAAAACGAGCCATGTCGACCTGTTTATCACAAGCCACGACAATCGCGTCGGCACGTTCTATCTCTTCTTGAGTTGGGCTGTTCTTAACACCGATAGAACCGTTAGTTTCAACCTTAACATCATAGCCAAGTGCTGCTGCGCCGTTCTCTAGTGCTTCCGCTGCCAAGTAAGTGTGTGCCACGCCTGCTGGGCAACCTGTCACACCAATGATGAAGCCTTGGGTTTCTGTCATTTCTTCGGTTGGAACTGGCTCTGGTTTAGTCAGCAGTAATTCCAATGCCGTTTGTTCGGAGTCGGCATTCATGAAGTTCTCAATGAAACCTTCTTCAATCAATTTTGAAGAAAGCTCTGCCAGTACTTCAATGTGGTGATTGTCGCCACCATCGGGAGAGGCAATCATAAAGAACAGTTTTGAAGGCTGGCCATCATCGGCTCCGTAGTCGATGCCTTGCTTGTGCACGCCGATAACAACCGCAGGTTTGATTACCGCGCTACTCTTCGCGTGTGGTAGGGCAATGCCTTCTTCAAAACCAGTGTTGCCTTGTTCTTCTCGAGCTTTAATGTCGGCAAGGAACTGTGCTTTGTCTGAAATTCGACCTTGTGTGTAAAGCACGTCGATCAGCTCTTTAAATACGTCTTCTTTGGAATTGGCGCTAAGCGAAAGCTTAATCAAATCTTGATTGATCAATGTCGTGATCATAATGAACCCCTACTCTGTTTTTATTTTGTTAGGGATATTCTGAAATTGATTACTTGCCTTCTGTAGTGAAGAAAAAACGCATTTACTGGATGATTGTTGCCTTCTGGGTGGAGTGTGATTTTGATCGTTCAGTAGGGTAGTTTAGGGGGTGTGTTGACAGCTTTTATGAGGCGTTAAGGCTTTTATTGATAAGGGTTCAGGATGATTGTCATATTGTGATTCTGGTGTTCAAAATCTGGAATTAGACTGGATATTTATTTCCATTACTGGATTTTTGTAACCTAGATCTCAAGTTGTGATTTTGCTCAATAGCACTATGTTTCACTAAGGAGTATATCTATTCCTGTAGCGTTATTGCTGCCTATAAGAGTTCGAAACAATGATATTTCATGACCTAATCTCGTCTGTTCTGAATGAACGAGAGCCATTTCATAACATCTGGTTTGCGGGAGATTTTCACACGCCTTCTGCATTCAGCTATCAGGTGAACTTTCCGCGCTTAGAGCTGGTGCTCGACGGGGAGTATATTAATGAAATGGAGAGTCATGATCGCAAGATCACTAACGTTGTCGCGAAAGCGGGGGATGCGATTTTCATCCCGCCTAACTGTTGGAACAAGCCGAACTGGGATACTGATTGCTCAGTGCTGAGTATGTTGTTTGGACGCCGTCAGCTGGGTTTAAGCTTGGTGAGTAAGCGCAAAGGCGAAGAGAGTTTCTACGATATTCAAAAGCACAGTATTCAGACTCGTTCTGGCTTTGCGATTGATAACATTTTGGAGGCGCTTAGTTCACTTGCGAGGGAAAGTAACAAGCAACCTATGGATGAGTTATTACTGCAAGCCCTGCTGCAATACAGTAAGACGATGTTAGATGCGCCTGTCGAGAAGTCTCACAGCCGAGTACAAGATGTGTATCAGGGCATTTGTATCTATATTCAAGAGAACTTCCACCGTCAGATCACCCGTGACAGCATCGCCTCGCGCTTTAGTATTTCCTCTAACCATTTGTCGCGAATGTTCCGCCAGCAAGGCCACATGACGTTGGCCGAGTACATCACGCGAGTGCGAGTCGACCGGGCCAAGTTCATGCTTAAGAAGTATAACTTTAAGCTCAATGAAGTCTCGGTACGTTGTGGTTTTAAAGATGTGAACTATTTCTGCCGAGTTTTTAAAAACCGTACAGGAAGAACGCCGAGTGAATATCGTAGCTCTATCTAATCTGGGGATTGAGTGCTTACAGTAAACGAGAAGTGAGGTACATCAGCAAGGCTTGCAGGTCGATGCTGCTTTTGGTTTTTTGCAAACGTTCGGTGATCTGATCATTGAGTAGGTTGCGTGTCAGATTGGTCGCTGCAATGATCTGCTCTCTCTGTGGTTTGGTCGGCATGACCAGTGCTATCGCGACGTACACTTGTCCAATCTTGGACGCCCAATCAATCTGATCTTCGCTAACAATCACAGCTATCGACATTCTCTCGCAGTGCTCAAACATTACATGAGGCAGTGCAATTCCCGGTGCTACACAGGTCGAAGAACGTTCTTCCCGTCGAATGAATGACAGAATCAGTTCATCCGGATTCTCAGGGTAGATAAGATGGGCTAGGCCTTTCAAACACTCGAACTTGGTGAGCTGAGTTTGCGCTTTGGCGTGGTGCCAATCCACCTCACATGGCGGACTTATCTGAGGGAAACGCTGCATCAAGTCAGTAGAGAACTCATGATTGACCTGTGACCCAACCAAGACATAATGCTCGGCAATCACATCTTTGAGAACAAAGCACGCCAACTCCGCATCAAGTCCGACTGCAGTAATCTGAACCAGATCGCCTTTAAGCAGCCCCACTTGTAGTAGAGCCACAGACTTAGAGAGATCCGCTGCACGACCCTGAGTGATGTTGATGATACGAATAGAGCTTTTGAACTTGCGAGCAAGGCGGCACAGAGGTTGGGCTGCGTGCGCACTGGCAGAGGCGTTGTCGACAAAAAACGTCAGTTGATATTCTGGGATCATGAACAGCTGCGACAGTATTTGATGAAGATCTTCTCTACGCTGAGCAACACGTCTTCCATCGCAATGCGCACGGTTTTATTGGCATCGAAGCGATTCGGTTGTTCTATTTCGATATCAGAGACGATCAGCACACGGTCTGCTTGGGCAATATCATGCGCGCTGAGTTGGTTTTCAACGCCCATTGCTCCTTGTGTCTCGACCTTGATCGAAACATTAAACTTAGGCGCTGTTTTAGTTAGTGCATCTGCAGCCATGTAAGTATGGGCAATGCCTGTAGGGCACGCAGTTACCGCTACAATTCTCATGATGGTTCTCTGTGTAGATGAAGAAAGCCCTTAAATATTAGAGGGAGTTGTTTGGAATTCAAAAGTCTCACTTCACACTCTGATTTCTTGGTTACAAAAATCCAGTTAATGCATGTTTAGTGCTATATGATTGGGTGGTTTTGACCGCTAACCTAACCTTATATATTCAGTAATATCGAGCCGCTATGGACATCACACATTTCATTGAATCTGATACGATCTGCTTGGATCTCAAGGCAACGACCAAACAGCAAGTGTTTGAAGAGCTGGTGGAGATGCTCGATAGCGCCGGTAAGCTTTCGAATAAACAACTTTTCCTTGAAGAACTGTGGGCGCGAGAATCAATAGGCAATACAGGGTTTGATGATGGTATCGCGATTCCTCATGCCAAGAGCAGCTCGGTATCTAAACCTGCGATTGCGATTGGTATCAGCCGTCAAGGGATCGATTACGGAGCAGAAACAGGGGAGTGTTCAGACGTCTTCTTTATGCTCGCCTCTCCAGATAACAACGACGAACATCATATTGAGGTTCTGGCACAAGTCTCGACCAAGTTTATCGAGGATGGCTTTGTTACAAAATTGAAGGCGGTAGAGTCAGCTGAAGATGTCATCATGCTGTTTTCAGATATCGATATGAATTCCTCTTCTTCAAATACTGCGAATCAATCTATCGACGAACAACTCCTTGTCAGCCGTCCTTACACTCAAGCTCTCAATCGCGTTAAAGAGCACTTGCTTTACGGCACTTCGCATATGATTCCGTTTGTGGTGGCGGGCGGGGTGTTGCTGTCGCTGTCAGTCATGCTGACTGGGCAAGCTGCGTTACCTCAATCTGGCTTCCTGGCCGATGTCGCGCAAATGGGTGTTGCAGGTTTGACTCTGTTTACCGTCGTGCTCGGCGGATACATCGCCTATTCGATGGCTGACAAACCAGGCTTGGCTCCAGGCATGATCGGATCCTGGGTGGCGGTAGAGCAATATCAAACCGGCTTTCTAGGCGCGATTATCGTAGGCTTTGTAGCGGGGTATATCGTTCAATTGCTAAAACGGATAAAGTTGCCTGAAAGCATGACCGCGCTGAGTGCTATCTTTATCTATCCGCTCGTCGGAACCTTTGTGACCTGCGGTGTTGTGATGTGGGGCATCGGTTCGCATATCGCCTCGTTTATGACGGAGATGAACCTGATGCTGACCGAAATGGCAGGGTCTGGAAAAGTTTTGCTGGGCGCAGTACTCGGCGGAATGACAGCCTTCGATATGGGGGGGCCGATCAATAAGGTCGCCACTCTGTTTGCCCAAACGCAAGTCAACACTCAGCCTTGGTTGATGGGTGGTGTTGGTATCGCAATTTGTACCCCGCCATTGGGCATGGCGTTGGCGACTTTCCTTTCGCCGAAAAAATTCAAACGTGATGAGCGTGAAGCAGGAAAAGCGGCAGGTATCATGGGCATGATTGGTATTAGCGAAGGGGCGATACCATTCGCTGCAGCAGACCCTGCTCGTGTGCTTCCGGCAGTTATTGCGGGGGGCATTGTGGGGAATGTGATTGGCTTTATGTTCCATGTGGTCAACCACGCGCCGTGGGGCGGTTGGATTGTTCTGCCAGTCGTTGATGGTAAAATTGCTTATATTGCGGGCACTTTAGCGGGTTCTCTTACAACTGCTCTGGTTGTGATCTTATTGAAGAAAACCGTCGATGAACACGAGCAAGGTTATAGTCATCAGGAGCTTGGTGGCTCTGTCACGGAAGAGGGAGTAGCCAATGTTCTGGCTGTTACTTCTTGCCCTTCTGGTGTTGCTCATACCTTCCTTGCTGCTAAGTCTTTAGAGAAAGCCGCTCAGCAACTAGGCGTTCGAATTAAGGTAGAGACACAAGGTGCAAATGGGATTGGCAACCGAATTACGCAAAAGGACATCGACCACGCGCGATTAGTGATTTTCGCTCATGATGTGGCGATTAAAGAAGTCGAAAGATTCCGAGGTAAGAAGATTGTCGATGTTGGCACCAAGGATGCGATGCTCAACGGACAAGGGCTGATTCTTCGTAAGGTGTGATTGACTGGCAGATTGGCTCTTTGGTATTAGAGCCAATCCCACCGACGTTATCAAATCACTCTATTTGAAAGGGTGGTACTTAAAGATATCTTCAACCATGGTATTGAGCAGATCTAAGTCATCGCAAGTTTTTGCGTAAGTACGCAAGCCTGCGATTTGTACCTGTACATGGCGAGCAAGCTGCTTGGCATCACGGCTCTGGTCTACTTCACCAAGTTGCTGCGCTTCAACAACCAGTTTGGCAAACTCACCTTCCATAACCACTAGGCACTTCTTCGCTTCATCCAGTAGCTCTTGGTGTTCGTTGGTCAGTTCAGCAACCGTTTTGGAAAGCATACACATCCCATTGGGTGCGCTCTGTTTTGACTCAACGACCGCGCGTCGAACAAAGCTCTCAAGTGCTTTTAGTGGCGAGCTGTTTTCTTCACGAGCACGCTTTAAGTTCGCTTTACCTAATTCGGTATAGCGAGCTAATGTCTCTTTAAACAGACCCTCTTTACTACCGAAGGTGGCGTAGATGCTGCCCGGTCGCATGTCGATCACGTCTTGCAGGTTACGCATTGACGTGGCGTGAAAGCCTTTTTCCCAATAGAGATTGGTGGCTTTGTCGATCACATCTTGTCTATCGAATTTCGCTGTATTTGCCATTGGGTAACCTTAAAGACTTTGAACACATGTTCAACATTTTAAGCATGGTCGGCGTGAGAGTAAAGGATCTCACGATCTGTAGCAGTGGCTATTAGCTATCAACCACTTCAACGGTTTTGTGTTCGGCTCCGTAATAGGTGCCTTCATCGATGGTGTACATCAAGGTTTCGCTGCACTCCGGGCATTCGAACTCTTCATTGGGTTCAATAGCTTCATCTTCAATCCAGTCCCAACCAACATGCTCTTCACAAGAAGGACACTTCATACATTTGCCTCATTAATAGTTCATCTATTTTGTCAGCGGCGCATTATACCCATTCGGATCTCCACCGCAATACGCACCAATATAATGCAACTTGTTGTTTATTTGGGCATGTGCGTATTGTGTTGTATGTCACTTATAGACTTATTAGGTAGTGTCGAGCCTCTAGAAACCAATTAAAGCCCTATATTTTATAAGCTTAGCTGTTATTTTGACCGGGTGATATCTCAGGATGGCACATTTATTGATTAATTTGATAATTAAATGATCTCGGTAAAGGTGTACCAAGTAAGAAGTGTGCCACAGTCGGGATATAGAGATTTGTCAGCTGCTAGGAAAGGTTTATGAAACTAACGGACATGTCGTTCAAGCAAAAAATATTTGCCCTACTTATTCTACCCATACTTGGGTTTCTGTGGCTCAGTGCTTCAGCTATATCGCAAAGCGTCAACACATCACAAGAGATGCAGACCCTTAATCAATTAACTCGCCTTTCTGTGGTGTACAGTGAACTGGTACACGAGCTTCAGAAAGAACGCGGTATGACGGCTGGTTTCTTGGGGGCTAAAGGCACCAAGTTTGGTAAAGAGCTTAGCGATCAACGCAATCTAACGAACCAAAAGCGTTCTGCTCGTAACGACTTTTGGCAATCACAAAATGTGGAATTGCCAGAGATTACACAACTTAATCAAACAATTTCTCAAGGCCTCAACCAAATAACAGACATTCGTCGTCAGGTTGATGCACAAACTATCCCTTTAGGGAAGGCGCTTGCTTATTACACCCAGCTTAACGCTAAGTTATTGAGTGTGTCTTCTTTGATTGCTGATTTAAGCAGTGATTCGGTGATCACTCGTGAGACCATCGCTTACTACAACTTCCTGCAAGGTAAAGAGAGAGCGGGTATCGAGCGTGCCGTTTTAAGCAATACCTTCTCTAAAGATGAGTTTGGTGATGGCATGTTGGTGAAGTTCATCTCACTGGTGACGCAGCAAGATACTTATTTCTCTAACTTTAGAGAGCTGAGCACACCACAAAATGTGGCGTTTTTTGAGCAGCAACTTAATGATAAAGCGGTTGATGAAGTAAAACGCTTAAGAGAAGTCGCTAAATCGACCATGAGTGGGTTTGATACAGACCCAGTGTACTGGTTTGCTCAATCAACAGGACGCATCGTTAAACTGAAACAGACAGAAAATCATCTTGCAGATTCATTGATTAACCTCACCGAACATAAAGCTCAGCAGGCGCAAACTCAGATGCTGTTTAGCATTGCGTTGTTCGCGGTTGTGTCCTTGGTTGCTCTGTTCGTGGGCATCAAAGTGGTGAGAGACCTAACAACACGAGTCAGTAATTTAACGTCGGTGATGGCTAGTGTTCGCGATAGCAATGATCTAACAGTGCGTGCTAAATACGAAGGGAGCAGCGAGCTTGGTCAAATTGCAGCGTCTTTGAATTCGACCTTAGAGAAGTTTAAAGACGTGATGGATCAGTTGTCTCACTCAAGCATGTCGTTGGCTTCTGCGGCAGAAGAGACGTCGCAGACTTGTGATTACAATTCTCATGCATTGGTCGAGCAACAAGATCAAATTGGCTTAATCGCAACGGCAACCGAAGAGCTATCAGCGACGGTTAACGAGGTGGCAGATAAGACTCAGCAAACGGCGGCTTCAGCGCAAACGGCTGACCAGCAATCTAAGGTTGGATTAGAAACGGTTCAAAATTCTTACCACTCAATCGAGCATCTGGCTAATGAGATTAATGGCTTAGCAGATAAGATCGCACACCTTAATGAGAGTAGCAGTAACATCAACAGTGTTATTGATGTGATTAAATCGGTCGCTGAGCAAACTAACCTATTGGCACTGAATGCAGCAATTGAGGCGGCTCGTGCTGGCGAGCAAGGTCGTGGTTTTGCGGTTGTTGCGGATGAAGTAAGAACATTGGCGCAGCGCACTCAAGAGTCGACGGCTGAGATCGAAGGCTTTGTAACAGCCCTGCAAACCGATGTTCAAAGTGCATTTGACGTCATTGATAACAGCCAAAAAATGTCGCAAAAAGCGGTAGAAGATTCTCGTGATGTTGAGCAAAGCCTGCAGAGTATCTCTGATTCTGTCGGTGAGATATTCAGCATGGCAGAGCAGATTGCAACGGCTACTGAAGAGCAAGCGGTTGTGACGCAAGATATCGCCAAGAATGTTATCTCTGTGGAACAGAAATCGACAGAATCAACCACAGGTGCCACTCAGATTGCTGTCACGGCTCGCGATCAGGCTGAGCTTGCGTCCTCACTGAAAACGTTGTCTAACGTGTTTAAGCGATAAAGATTGCTAGAAATATAGAGCAAAAAATAAAGAAAAGGCCCGTGATTCGTTAAGTCTCACGGGCCTTTTTCTATTTTGGATTAGGTTAGTCTTCGCTCACAAATACATACATGTCACCACGACAATGGTTGATGCTGTACTCGATCGGCACGCCCTGTTTGTCGTAAGCGGTCTGCTCGATGAGGAGTACTGGGACATTATTGTCGATCGCCAACTTTTCTAGCGACTCTTGAGTTGGCATTTGCGCCGATACGCGACTCTGAGTTTTAGTTGGAGAGATGTCTTGGCTACGGAAATAGTCGTATAGCGAAAGCTGAATCTCATCTGGGTTCTTAATCAAGTGAGCAGGGACGTAAGACTCTTCAATCGAGACGGCTTGCTCGTCAATGTAACGAACGCGCTTAAGTAAAAAGACCTGTTCATTCTCTTTAATGGAAAGCTTGCTCGCAATCTCTGACGAACACTCAATGACATCTTTCTTGATCCACAAAGTGTCTGGTTTTTTGCCTTTTAAAACAGCCTGCTGCGAGAAGCCCGTCGCTTCTTTACCTGAGTATTCAACGGTTTCACTGATCATTGTCCCTAAGCCGCGCGAACGAACTATCACGCCCTCTTTGTCCAATACATCGAGTGCTTTTCTTACCGTAATACGAGATACGCCCAATCTGTCGCTGAACTCACGTTCGGTCGGAATAAAGTCTCCACCTTTCAGAAGTTTTTGCTCAGTCGCTAGTTTGACTGATTCCGCAATCTTCAGGTAAAGCGGTGATTTATCTTTTTGCTCGATTCGGTTTTGAATGAGAGTTAGCAAAGGCTGGTAGGTGCTCATAAAGGTCTGTTTTCGCTTTTATATTTGATAGAAGTATACCTGATTTGCGAAGCGCAGAAAAAGAAATGAACAATCTAAGGTGAAACCTGGATTCACCCTAGATTGTGAGTGCGAGAGATATTCTCGTTGCCGATTACACTGTTGCATTCAGTGCCTTGGGTGTAAGGCTGTTAGCGGATATCGGCTTAACCTGAAAAGTGAGAACTACAGCGACAGAGACGAGCACCGCGCAAATGCCAAACGCTAAAGTGTAGCTGCCATACCAGTCAACAGAGATAGCCGCGAGCATTGGGCCGATAAAGCCGCCAATCCCCCATGCTGTGTAAAGCACGCCATAGTTTGCACCGAAGTTCTTTAAGCCATAGAGATCCGCCATGATCGATGGAAATACCGCTAACAAAGTGCCGTAACCGATGCCCGCTAAAGCAGCGCCGAACATCAGTGTCTGGCTTGAAACGAATTGGCTGAAAGCGAGCATATTGATGCTTTGCAGAGCCAAGGCAATTGCGAGCGTTTTGAGACCACCAATTCTGTCACTGAGTACACCAGAGACAAACCTGCCTGCAGAATTGAAGATGGAAAGGGTCACCACCAAATACGCTCCTTGCATGATGTTTGCTTGCTGCGCCGCAATAGAGGTGATGTGAGCGATGATCATTAACCCCGCTGCTGCTCCAAATGCATAGGTTAGCCATAGTAAGTAAAACTGCTTGGTAGCGAGCATTTCACGCCAAGCGAAATTGTTTTGACTAGTCGCTTGGTTCTTTTGAACCGTTTTTCCTTGTGCTTGATAGTCGGCTGGTGGATTGGTAATCGAGCAAGCCAACGGGAAGGCAATTATAATCAGCCCCATACCGAGATATCTAAGGCTGAGTTCCAAGCCATAAGTGTCTATCAAATAACTGGTGAGTGGTGCCAAATAGATCGCTGCCAATCCGAAAGCGGTGGCGAGCAGGCCATTGACCATCCCTTTCTGAGACGAGTGGAACCATTTCATCGCCGTTGGGTTTAGGCAGGCGTATGCGAAACCGATACCGCCGCCAGTGATTACACCAAAGCTTAAGTTAAGATTAATGGGTGTTAATGAAAGACTGGCCAATACCATGCCAAGGCCAGCCAATAAGATACCCGTCATTAACACTCGCTTGGGACCTATTTTGTCCTGAATACGTCCGGCGATGAGTAAGGCAATCGACAACGTAATGATGGTGATAGTGTAGGGCATTGAGGCTTGGGTGTTGTTCCAGCCTTGTTCAACCAACGCATTCTTGAACACGCTCCATGTATAGAGCACACCAATACAGAGATTGATCCCGCAGCTAGCGAGTAAGATCTTTTTTGCTTTATTGTTCATGTTAATGACCAGAAGGGTATAAAAAAGGCTCAGCGAAACTGAGCCTTGTGAGTTGGATTTAGGCTTAATACTGCTCGAGGTATTGGGTGATTTGATTGACGTTAGGGGCACAGTCACCACCAACATGGCTCACCACATATGAAGCGACCGCGTTGCCGAGTAGAATGGCATCGGCCAGTTCCCAACCAGAGGCTAGCCCTGCAAGTACACCACCTGCGTGAGTGTCACCTGCACCGATTGTGTCGACGACTGTCGCTCTAAATGGCGCTACGTTGCCATAACCTTCGGCTGTCGCGAATAGCGCACCATCACTATCGATACGTAAAATCAGTGGGCAGGCGTAGTTGCGGTACCACTCCTCTACAAAGGTATTAACCTCTTGCATACCGAGTATTTCGGCTTCTTGGCGATTTAATGACACAATCGGTTTGAGTGCGATGAGTCGTTTAAACAGTGTTGGAGGTACGTCGCCAAGACGCGGACCGAAATCGATGAATAGGTCGATAGTGCTTGGTAGCGTTTCAAGCCATGAGATGAGCTGTTCGCCACATGCTGAAGAGAGCTGATACCCAGAGAGATAGATAATGGCATCATCTTCAAGGGATAGCTGATTGAGTGTTTCAGCGCTCCAGTTATTCTCTACGCCACTTACCGACAAGAAGGTTCTTTCACCATCAGGTTCGACAAGAGCCAGACACCAACCATTGTCTCCAGAGCTGTCTTTTAGGCTACTGTGAATGCCCTTTTCAGCCATGGATGCTGTGATGATGTCTGCCCATTGACCCTGACCGATCGGCAGCGCATTGGTTGATTCAACATCGAGTTGTTTCAGCGCAATTGCGATGTTCAATGCACAGCCGCCAACATGGATGCCTTTTTCTGTGAGTTCTACGTCGGTTCCGCGCTCTGGTAGGGCGGGGGTTTCGGTTACGATGTCGACCACTGCCGCGCCAACCAAACACAGTTGACGCATATTTTTAAGTGTTGGAATAAGCGAAATAAGTGCGTTATGAGGCATACTCTTTCTCCTTAATTTCTCTTAGTCGCAAGAAGGTTGCAGCGTAGCCAGCAAAGTCGAGCTGGTTTTCGTCATCGAGTTGTTGTTTGAGTTCAGTGTCAATCGCTTGAATACCATTCAACGCACCACAGATCGCTGTTGCCATTGCTCCGATAGTATCGGTATCCCCACCTAGGTTGGCACATAAGATGGCACAGCGGTTAGGATCAGTTTGCGCCAGTTCAACCATGGCAATAGCTGCAGGAACGGACTCAATCGTGCTCACGCCAGCACCTACCAAGTTGTAAATCTTCTCCATACGCTCTTCAATACCACTATTCTCAGAAGACACCATAAGTGCGAGTTCAATTCGAGCGCCCATCGAAGCACTGAATGTGGTGACATTCTTAGTTTGAGCAGCGTTGGCAATGGCAGGCAACTGGTCTTTAATCGCATTCCAGCTATGGCCTTCAATTGCTTTCGATACCGCCCAAGCTATAGCAACTGCACCAGCAATCGCGACATCCGATTTGTGTGTTGGGCTTGAAGCTAATGCTACTTGATCAATGAAAGTGTCCAAGCTGGTGGTTGGGACTAAACAACCCATTGGTGATACACGCATGGCAGCACCATTGGTCACGCCATTGTTTTCTAGCTCTTCAATGGATGTGCCCTCTTTGATAGCGCGCATTGCAGCTTTTGAACTTGGACCAAAGATGTTCTTATTGAAAGCATCAAACCCTTCTGCCCAGCTTAGAACGTTACGGGCAATAATGTCTGGGTTGATCTCGCCATCACACTCAATGATCGCATCTGCTAGAGCAAGCGCCATAGAGGTGTCATCGGTAAATTGGCAAGCATCAAAATAACAAGCGGCGTTGTTTTCTGCTGGGCCCGGTAAGAAGCGGTCAATCCAACCGAAGTGTGCTTTCACTCGGCTGCGTGGCCATAGCTCAGAAGGCATTCCCATCGAGTCGCCCAGTGCCTGACCATAAAAAGTACCCAAAATTCTGTCTTGTTTTGAAATGTTCATCTTACTTTACCAAAAAATAGGTTATCTAAAAGCTACTCAGCCTCTAGCGATAATGAAGGCTAGGATAGAGGCTGAGCAGGTATAAAATTATGCTTGAGCTTTTTCCGCTTGGGTCTGCTCGGATGGGTTATTACCCGCTTGATTGTCTATCTCGATCTCTTTGATCTCGCCGTTTGGTTCACGGAAGAAGTACATGAAGATGACCAAGATGATGGCGATCATGATGGCACCGAAGCCCCACATACCTGCCCAGTCAAACGTGAGCCCATTTTGTGGTTCGTCGTAGGCAAACATTTTCTCCATCAGCACACCACCTAAGCGATAACCCAATAGACTACCGATACCTTGGCAACCCAAAGTGATAAGACCTTGTGCCGCGGTACGCATGTGAGCAGGTGCTTTTTTGTCTACGTAAATGTAAGCGGTCACGAAGTAGAAGTCATAGCTCACACCGTGTAGCAGAATGCCGGCGAATAGCAGTGAGTATAGGTACCACGTTTCTGCACTACCGTAGACGAAGAAGCCGTAACGGACTGCTGCAGTGAAGAGACCAAGAAGTAATACCTTCTTAATACCATAACGTTTAGTAAAGAAGGGTAGAGCCAGCATGAAGAAGATTTCAGAGAACTGACCTAAGGTCATCCAACCCGTTGCGTTGCTCATGCCGACTTCAGTTAGGTAGCCGTTTGCAAAGATGTAGTAGAACGCCAACGGCATGCTGAACATGAAAGAACAAACAAAGAAAGCTAAGAAGTTTTTGTCTTTCAACAACACGATAGCATCAAGGCCAAGCATCACTTTAAGGCTAAGCTTGCCAGTGCTCTTTGGTGGTGTATCAGGCAGCGTGAGTGCGAAGATACCAAGAGCCGCAGAAGCTAGCGCCGTCAGAATCAGTGGGATGTTGCTCGATGAGATATCGCCGTAGCCCAACCATCCAGGAAGGAAACCGATCGCAATACCAGAAGCAATCCAACCAATGGTGCCCATTACACGGATACGCGGGAAGTCTCGCTCTACATCTTCTACATTCGAAAAAGCGATACTGTTGGTAAGCGCTATCGTTGGCATGTAAGTCAGCGAGTACAGCAACAGAAGTGGGAAGAAGGTGGCGAACTCAGTTTGTTGCGCGGCCAAGTACATGAGTACTGCACCCGCAATCAACATAACAGAAAGTACTTTCTGCGCAGCGAAGAAGCGGTCAGTGATAGATCCAACAAGGATCGGTGACAGGATCGCAGCAATTGCCGTACAAGCATAAGACCATGCGATCTCCGTTGGGGTAAATCCATTGGTATTAAGTATTTGCCATAGGGGAACAAACCATGCGCCCCAGATAAACCATTCAATGAACATCATTGAAGAGAGTTTGATGTTTGTGATTTTCATTATTTTGTCCTTTGGTACTGTAGGGTACGCATTGATGGTATTTTAAATGATAATACCAATACAATACCAAGTGGGTTGTTTTGTGATCTGTTTATCGCAATCGTTGACGATCTTTTGTCTCTTTGATCTTAGGTTAAGTGGCGCTGGGTGGTCATTTATTCGCTAACTGGTCGTTTTTCAAAGGAAAGTTTGCCTAGCTCTGACAATTAGATTGCTTGAGGGCTTAGAGTCTCTCGCGTTTTTAGTTGTTGCATAAGCTATTGGCTCTGTTGGTCTCTTTTTACTTTTCATTTTATTTTCCTTCAGAAGCCGTTATTGCAACCTGTAATTGAACAATGTTTTATATTTTGGAGAAAGAATGAAGTACTTTGTGGTCCCCGCTGTGATGTTGTCAGGGTTCGCGGTGAGTGCAGCATTTGCGGTGAGTGATGACGTTGAACACTTTGTGAGTTTAGGTGTACTCGATGGTTACACCGCATTGAATGAGTCGGAGTTTACGCCTGCGGTCGGCTATCATGCCTTGATCGACGATAGGCATCGTTGGGGGTTAGGAGTGGCGCACAGTATGAAGTCAGACTACACGACTACGACTGGCTCTTATGATTATGTCTATAACTTCGACTCAAAATGGGCAATTTTCGGCGGCGTATCGACTGGTTATAGTTTCGCCAAAAGGGATGATGGCGTGTTGGCTGGAGGTCAATTTGGCTCAACTTTCGAACCGGTAGAGAACATGAAAATGGAACTTGGCTACCGAATTCACGACACATTGGACAACTGGAAAGACAGAGATATGTCGCGAATTGAAGGGATTTACTTCGGATTTAGCATGAAAGTGTAATTACTGGCGACAAACTGGGTCGCCAGAAGCAGGGGCCTTTAAGGAACGTCGATACAGGAAAAGTTTACCGTAGTGGTTTGCATCTGCTCTTCAATGCGGTTGCTGATTCGCATTACCTGTGTTTCTTTGCCCTGTGTCTGGCACAAGCTAGTCGCTGTGAGCATTGCATCACTCTGAGAGAGGGACGACTTTTCAACATTATAGGTTTTGCTGATGGCGATCTCATATTGAGTGAGGCTATTGCCATTACTGAAGGCTGTTGAAGAGGCGAAAAACCACCATGAAAGAGATGCGAGCCGGAACATAATAATCCTCTGTACGACGTTATTGACCGGCAAATTTTAATGGTGGCTTCACTCACTAGGGAGTAAGGCAGTTTAATGCTTATACATGGATAACGCTTAAACTGGCTTACGCATAGATCAACTTATGTTCGTTCTCTCAATCCAATTGTTTGGCAATCAATCTCGCCATTATCTCAACTCCTTCTCGCCACTCTTTGGTCTCTTCTAGGTTGGCAACACTGAATCGAACACAATGTTTGTATTGATCATTTGTACCGAAAACCGTTCCCGGCAGAATACCCAATTTGTGCTCTAAACAGTCTAAATAGAGCTCATAACTGTCGAACGAATCGGGCAAGGTTAACCAAATCAGAAACGCGCCTTCCGTGCGGGATAGGTGATAGCGCCCTTTGACTTGCGGGTATTGGTTTAGTGACTCCGTGAGCGCTGTATGAAACTGTTTATAGTTGGTTTGATAGAGGCGTTTCATCTTAGCGATATGACTACGATATCGACCTGAAGTTAAGAATTGCCCAACGGCAGACTGCATTAGATTCGAGCTGCCCATGTTGTCGCACAGAAGAAACTTTTCAATCTGTGGTTGATATTGTCCTGAGAGTAGCCAACCGATGCGTAATCTAGAATCGAGTGTTTTTGATAGTGAACTCACATAGATCACGCGACCATCTTTATCGAGCTCTTTTAGGCTTGGCAGCGGTGCATCGTAGGCTAAGCTACCAAACACATCATCTTCAATAATGGGCAGCTGCTTTGTGATTTCTAATAGCGCCTTTCTGTTGTTCAAAGGCATGCGAGAGCCGGTTGGATTAGCAAAGTTGGGCGTCACCAGTACCGTTTTTACCGGCCATTTCTCAATCGCGTCTTGTAGGGCGCTAATATCAATCCCGGAATGAACGCTAGTCGGGATCTCCAGTGCTTTAAGTCCCAATGACTCCAGCAGCAGTAAGTTACCAAAGTAACATGGTGACTCGACTGCCACGACATCGCCCGGTTCGGTTAGTGCTCTCAGTGCGAGGCTAATCGCTTGTTGAGCGCCATGCGTGATGGCAATCTCATTGGCGCTGGCAGGAACGCCAATGTCTTGGGTGATCTTAAGGATCTGTTTCACTAACTGGTCATCGCCGGGCGGCAACTGGTAGTAACCGGGTAACTGTGTTTGAAGGCGGCTATGTCGGCCTATTTCGGCATAAAGGCTGCGTATCGCTGGGTTATTGACATTAGGGTGTGCAGAGCCAGTGAGGAGTTTGAGCTTGCCATCTGGGCGTGACAGGACGGAGCGAGTGACTGATAACAGATCCACCTTCTGTGGGCGGCTGTTATTTTTGAGAGTAACGAGTTTGAGTTCCTGCACTCGATAACCAGATTTAGGTACAGAATAGATGAGTCCTGTCGCTTCCAGCTCTTGGTAGGCTCTAATGACCGTGTTTTTGCTCATGTTAAGTTGTGTGCTCAGCTGGCGAATGGAAGGGAGACGATCATGAACGTGTAAAATCCCATCCTCTATCTGATTCTTAATGTGTTGCTCTACTGCCAAGTACTTATTGATACCCACCTAATTCTCCCTATCCACAAAATCTGTAACCATCTAAAACATTCAAACTGTATCTTTAATCTGTATCTGTACCCAACTAAGGTAACAGTATTGTTGAATCGTTGACCAGAGTTTTGTCGTGTTGATTAAATTTATCCCCTTTGTTTTCGTTATTTTATGGTCGTCCGGCTTTGTCGGTGCGCGGTTTGGTTTGCAGTATGCGGAGCCTGCGACCTTGCTGTCTCTTCGTATGATCGCCAATGTCCTGTTGTTCGTGCTTTTGCTTGCACTGCTCAAACGCAATATGCCTCGTGGCAGCGCGTTCTTTCACAGTTGCGTGGTTGGCATACTGATTCATGGCTTCTATCTTGGTGGGACTTATCTAGCGATTGATATGGGCATGCCTGCTGGATTAAGCGCGCTTCTGGTTGGCCTGCAGCCAATACTAACTGCCATCATGATTGTGACGTTTACTGTTGAACGCTTTAATTGGGCTCAATGGTTGGGTTTGGTGCTCGGTTTCTCTGGCATTAGCTTGGTGCTGATGGGCAACATCGAGTGGCAGTCGGATGCTCATAAAACAGAAGCGGTGTTGTTGTGTGTTCTCGCCTTGGTGGGCATTACGTTCGGTACGCTTTATCAGAAACGTTTCTGCCAAGGTGTGGATATGGTAGGCAGTGCGATGGTGCAGTATTTTGCATCAACCATTTTGTTTGTGCCTTATGCGATGAGTTTTGAGACGATGCAGGTCAACTGGACCGTGGAATTTTCATTAACCATGGTTTGGCTAGTCGTTGTGTTGTCTTGTGTGGCGATTCTGCTGCTGCTCTACATGGTGGAACACGGTGCAGCATCGAGTGTTGCTTCTGTGTTTTACCTTGTTCCTCCAACAACAGCTATTCAAGCTTGGTTGATGTTCGGTGAGTCTTTTGACTTTTACGGTGCTTTAGGCTTTGCGCTGGCTGCGATTTCGGTTTATTTAGTGGTTAAAAAGCCAAACTTATCATTGGGGTTGAAAAGAAAGGTTCAAGTGAGACTGTAGACAAAGCGACCAAAGAAGAGTGGATAGTATGCATCAACAAACAGAGCCCGTCGTGGGCTCTTTTAGTTTCTAAGGTAGGACCCAGGGGTAAACCTCTAAGAGGTTAGCGTTACGCTTTTCTCATTAAGCAAGCGTAAGCTGTCGTGAATGGCGCTTCTTGGTACTGCTTTAGGCCAGTCTCTTTGAACTTCATCATCAGTGGGTTGTGCTTTAGGCTCTCTTTGATTGCCGCTGGTGCTACAACTTCCACATCTAGGCCATCAATCAGCTGAATAGCCGCTTCTAGTTTGAAGCCGTGGCCACCACCTGCAAATTTGCCTTTGGTTTGACGTTGGCGAATTACAACCTTCTCAACTTGGTAATCTTCCATCAGTTTTGCGAAAGAGAACTGGAAGTCCTTCATTTTTTGCGTGTCATTTGCGTCGCTGATTGCGACTTTAGAAACGCGGCAATCAGGGATGTTGAACACACCATCTGAAAGAGAAAGTAGACAAATGATCGCATCATTACCTTTGATTTCAACGCCACAAATTTTCATGTTTTTACCTATCGATTTAACAGCCGTACATTATGGGTTGAATTGCCTCATATCGCCAGTGAATTGCGGGAATTAGGTGTTGTTATTTGGTTTGCGTGTTTACATCTGGATGAGTTGTAAGCGAACGAATTTGCGACAACGTTTGCTATGAGACCAACTTCACAAATTCGTGGCGCGAATTAATCCGTATACGATATATTATATGAATACCATTAAATATCGTACGGTTTAAGAGGACCAATGAGCATCAATAACCTTTCCATCCGCAGTAAGATCGCAATTCCGCTGCTGGTGATCGTCGCCGTTTTTTCTGCAGTCACCATTCTAAATGTGATTAAGTCGAACCAACAGGCCGCGATCAATCACGAACTTAACAATGTCGTGCAACCTGTATTAGAGAATCTAGAAGACGGCTATCGCGATATCTACCAAGTTATCTCTGCGGCACAAGGGCTTTTGTTAGCGAAAGATCAGGCGTCGATCGATTACCAGACGTTTGAGTTCAAAGACAATGCTTATAAAGCCGTTCCACGCTTTGAGAGTGTACAGAAGCTGTATGATGCAGGCGTTCTCGATCGCTCGTCTCGAAATGAGTTGACCAAGTTGGTCTCTTCAATGAGCCGTTGGGTTGATCTTCATGAGCCTATGTTTGCGGATCCAGCAAATGCCCACGCTTATAATCGCGAATTTACGCCTGTGCTTGATGCCGAGTTTGAAACTATCCGTAACCAGCTTTGGTCTGTTCGCTCGTTAATCGAGAAAAAACAAGCAGAGCTTCGCCAGCAAGCGAATGATTCGATTGAATCCAGCAAGATTGTTATCGAAGTGGGTATGGGGGTCGCGATTCTGGCCGCATGTTTTGCACTCTGGTTATCAAACCGTTTTATCGTTAAACCGATTCAAGATGTTGAGAAAGCGATGAGCGAAATCGCGTCTGGTGATGGTGACTTGTCTCAGCGTATGAAGGTTGAAGGCAGTGATGAAATTGCGCGCCTGAGTGCTGCATTCAATGAATTTGTTGGCAAAATCCATGTAACGGTTGAGCAAGTTATCTTTGCTTCAAACGCTGTTCGTTCAGAGATGGAAAACATTAAATCTTTGACTCAGAGCGTAGCGGAGTTCTCGGCTAACCAGCAGCAAGAGAGTGAAGTGGTTGCAGCGGCGGTACATGAAATGCAAGCAACCAGTGCCGCGGTAAGTGGTAACGCTCTGGACGCTGCAACCGCAAGTAATACTGCGACGCGCGAAGTTGAGTCAACGAACAGCACTCTAGCGTTAACTGTCGGTTCGATTGAACGCTTGGCTAGTGACATTGAGAATGCAAGTGGCGTGGTACATAACCTTGATACGGATGTGAAAAGCATCGCTTCAATTCTGGGTGTTATCAAAGGTATTGCCGAGCAAACCAACCTATTGGCTCTTAATGCAGCGATTGAAGCGGCGCGTGCAGGCGAGCAAGGGCGTGGTTTTGCTGTGGTTGCAGACGAAGTTCGTGCACTAGCAAGCAAAACGCAAGACAGTACAGGCGAGATTGAATCCATGATTGAACGCCTTGAACAAGGTGCGAAGCAAGCTGTTAGCGTGATGAATGAGAGCAAAGAGAGTGGTGAGAAAACCATTACTCAAGCAGAAACTGCAGCGGCCTCCTTAGCTGAGATCAGTAACTCAATCGGGATGATGAACGAGATGAACACGCAGATTGCAACGGCAGCTTCTCAGCAATCTCATGTGTCTGAAGAGGTGAATCAAAACGTTCAACGCATTGCTGAAAGTACTGCTCAGATGGTTGAGATGGCAAGCAGTGCAGAGAATGCATGTATGGCTCTGGCAGAGCAGTGTGAATCACTCGACCGACTAGTATCTCAGTTTGAAGTGTAGTTGTTGAAGAGACTTAACTGATAACAGATTAAGCGGCCTGTTATGAAGGTCTAAACTAAAAAAGCCCGCACTTACTTTTCAGTAAATGCGGGCTTTTCTATTTCGCCTCAACAAACTTAGCTACTGCGACCATCTTTATAGGTGTAGCGATAATCGACAGTGATAGCCGCTTGATAATGCACATCACCACTTATAGTGTCGATGCGTGAATCAAGATGACTTAAATGGGTTAATTCAATAGACTTAGCAGTAGATAACATCAATAACAGGTAATCGTATGGCGAATTGGGAAGGGGTAAGTGAGTTTGTAGCAGTGGCTGAGCGAGAAAGTTTTACCGGTGCTGCTAATAAGCTGTCGACCTCTGTTGCACAAATAAGCCGTCGTGTCGCGAGCTTGGAAGAGCGACTAGCCGTTAAATTACTCAATCGAACGACACGTAAAGTGTCTCTCACCGAAGCGGGTCAGCTTTACTATCAACAATGTAAACAGTTGGTGGAAGGGCTGGAGTTAGCAGAGCTTGCAGTAACTCAGATGCAATCGACCCCAAAGGGCCTTTTGAAAGTCACAGCACCTGTCACTTATGGTGAACGTCAGCTTGCGCCTTTGCTGCATCAGTTTTTGACTCAGTACCCTCAAGTAGAGCTTGAGTTGATGCTAACCAATCAAAAGTTAGATCTCATTGATTCTGGGGTCGACGTTGCTATTCGTTTAGGGCGACTGGAAGATTCTAGCCTGGTTGCCAAACGCCTATCTCAGAGGCAGCTCTATGTCTGTGCAAGCCCTGAGTACATTGAGCATTATGGCGAACCACATACTTTGTCAGAGCTTGCTAATCATCAGTGTTTGGTTGGTGGCTTTGAGCATTGGCGATTTAAAGAAAATGACCAGCCACGATCGGTACGTGTTAATGGCCGAATTAAATGTAACAGCGGTTTAGCACTTCTCGATGCCGCAAAGCAGAGCATTGGTTTAGTGCAGTTACCTGAATACTATGTGAGCGATGATCTAGAGTCGGGAGAGTTGGTGGAAGTGCTGTCGGATTTCCGAGATGACAAAGAGGGGATCTGGGCGCTCTATCCTCAAAACCGTAACCTCTCTTCTAAAGTTCGCCTGCTGGTGGACTTTCTCGCTGAGAATCTAGATTGATGAAAACTCGCCAAGTCACGGAACAAGACTCGAGATTAATTCGAGACGTGTTTCGTGGTCTTGAAGAGCACTATGGTTGGTTTGACTGGTGGCCGACCAGCGATCCTTATCAGATCATGATGGGGGCGATTCTGGTTCAAAATACGAATTGGAAGAATGCCGAAAAGGCGCTCGATAACTTAGGTAAAACGATTACGCCACAGCAGGTTGCCGCAATGGAACTTGATACGCTGGCACAAGCCATTCGTTCCAGTGGTTACTACAACCAAAAGGCTCTAAAACTTAAGGCAATGACGCAGTGGTTTGCTGATTATGGTTACGATATACAAACTGTGCGAGCTCAAGAAACGAACGTTTTGAGACAGCAACTGCTTGCGGTGAAAGGCATTGGTGGAGAAACGGCAGACGCGATTTTGGTTTATGCCATTAAAAAGGCATCATTCGTGATTGATGCGTACGCGAGAAGAATCTTTGAGCGAAACGGTTTGGATGTTCCTAAGTCTTATGAGAGGTTTCATGATTTGATGGAAGCTGTGATTCCACCTGATACTAAGACCTACGGCTATTACCATGGCTTACTGGTCGAGCATGGTCAGCAGTTTTGCCACCCCAAGCCCAAATGTGAAAAATGCCCCTTAGCTATTCGTTGCAAAGGAGCACTTTTATCTCATTAATACAGAAGTAGCGATAATGAAAAGTGTCGAACTATCGCTTTGTTACGCTGTTTCTTTCGATGTCCAATTAAGGTTCAATCTCGCCAATTGAGTATAAAACCAGCTCATCAGGATTGGTGCCTTCCCCAAGAGTGTGGATATCCTCGCCATCCTCTTTTAGCTGTTGAATGCACTTCATCGCTTTGGTCTGTTCAACACCGATAATGGTCATCATCTCTGAAGCAGAAACACCATATTTTGTTGCGATGAGTAGCTCTTTAACCTTCTTCTTATCTGAATTGAACATCGATAGTCCCCTTATTTCATCAAGCCCTTACTCAACTGAGCAAGGGCATTGATTTAAATAGTAGACTAAACAGTGAATCGATCGACTAAGTGGTACAACTCGTTTGCACGATCATTCAGGTTCTGACTGCCAGCACGGTTTTCATTGGCTAGTGTTGCCGATTGAGAGCTTGAGTCAGAGATAACCACCACGCGTTGTGAAATTTCTTGGCCAACAATGTTCTGCTCTTCGGTCGCAGTGGCGATGAGAGAGTTCATGTCCATGATGGTATCAATCGACTCCTGAATTCGCGCCAGCGCCTCAGCAGCAGCGTTAGCTTCTTCTACCGTTTGAGCACTGCGGTTTTGGCTAGAATCCATCGCTTTAACTGCGGCATCCGAGGCTGCTTTCAATTGTTCGATCATGGTGTGGATTTCACCGGTACTCTCTTGAGTGCGGCTTGCAAGCTTACGTACTTCATCAGCAACCACGGCAAAGCCGCGACCTTGTTCCCCTGCACGCGCCGCTTCGATAGCCGCGTTCAATGCCAGTAGGTTAGTTTGTTCGGCAATGTCTTGGATAACCGCGAGGGAAGACGAGATGTTTTGCACATCACCTTCAAGCTGAGATACGACAGTGTTCGCTTCGGATACCTCAGAAGCCAAGCCAGCCACAGATTCAGCCGCCGCGTTTACAATCTCTTGTGCTTCACGTGCGTTGTTCTCTGCTTGCTTCGCGGAATTCGCCGCTTGGCTCGCGTTGCTGGAAATCTCTTGAGCCGTGGTGGTCATTTCTGTCATCGCGGTAGCGACTTGCTCTGTCTCTTCACGTTGACCGTTTGCCAGTTCATCTACTTGAGCAGCACGAGCTGACATACTATTTGTTTCGTTTACCACTTGCTGGCCAACATCACTCACGCTGCGAATAATGGTTTGAAGGCTTGCAACAAAGGCATTGAAGTTGTCACTTAGGCGAGCAAATTCAGGGGCACGGAATGGCTCCATACGAGCAGTCAAATCGGCCTCACCACTTGCAAACGAGCTGATAGAGCGATCCAGCTGTTCGATTGGCTTCATAATAGTTCGGTTAATACCTACAGCGAAGACAGCAACGATCGCGGCGATCAGGCCACAGAACAAGCTGATCGCTGTGATCGTGCTCTGTAGTGCTTGGTTAGAACTCGCTTCCATTTCAGCGATGACGGCATCAATGTCATCGGTGTAGAAACCCGTGCCGAGCATTAAGTCCCACTGAGGAATAAAGACGGAGTAGCTCAGCTTTGGTAGCGCTTCGGTCTCGCCTAATTTAGGGAAGTAGTAAGTGGTAAATTGTCCGCTCTTCGAGTTTCGGATCAGGTCTTGAATCAGGTAGTTGCCTTTTTTATCCTGCAGATTGAAGTAGTTTTTCCCAATACCATCGGTGCTTTGACCAACCACAACACGCACACCTTTAGAGTCGTAACCAAAGATGTAACCTGACTCGCCATACTCGAGCTGACGTAGAGTCGGTAGGGCCTCTTCTAGGGTCGCACCTCTTTGCAAGAAGGGGGCGATCGATGATTCAGCCATTTGCAGATAAGACTTCAACTCTTTCTGCTTCATTTCCATCATATTGGTGCGAGTAGAGTTGACCTGCTCAGCGGTGAGTTCGGTTGTCTTTAGATAGCTTACATAAATCATCCCCAGTGTCATAAAGAGTAAAGGGATAAAAGACAAAATATAGAGGCGGTTTTTGATGGTTAGACTCATAAAGACTTCCTACTGCAGAGATATTGTTTTTTATTAGGTCACAAGACCGATTGAACAGATGAGCTTTGCGACACACTGCTCAAAAAATGGTACATATCGTTTTACAGTATTTGTCTGTTTAAAAAATGTAAATGCGCCATTGGTCTAAACGTTACGTTTGCATAGTTTTGTTCTATAAATTTGACAGCGGTTAACTTTTTGCTGAATGTGTGAGCAACATGTCACAAGAAATTGCGGGAAGAAGGGAAAAAATGAAGAACTATTGGTAGAGCTATTTGTGAATAGATAAGCATATTTACGTGCATATGCTCATAGCATGAGAGTTGATATAGATGCTGTGTGGACTGTTTATTTGAGTGAATTAAATGACCTTTTTCACTGTAGTTAAAATGCTAGATAAAAATAATAAGAGCCAATAACGGTTATTGACTCTTAATTAAGCCAGCTGACGTTGTCGTCTAATTATAGTAAGCCAGTTTTAGTTTCAGTGCTTTGTTCGCTATATGTGTAATCTGAAACTTTGCCTTTCTTATCCAGAGTGATGTAAAGCACCTGAGTTTCTGAATCAACACCAGAGAACAGGAACCCAACAAATGGGATGAAAGATGCTGGATTGCTAGATGCACTTGAATAGGTATAAGTCAGCTGTTTAGAGCCATCTGAAGAGAAACCTGTCGATGTTGGTTCGCCTAGCATGTCGATTAGTTGCTGTTCAGTCGTTTGGCCTTTCTCAACCTTGCTGATGGTCTCGTCGTCCATCTTAGTACCTTGTGAAGCACACGCTGTTAACATAACAGCTAGTAAAAGTGCAGAAGCTTTTTTAAACATAAATACCTCTCTGTGAATGTTTCGGGTACTTTCTTAAAAAATATAAAGTGCTTCAAGATACGAGAAATACAGAATAATCCATAAAATAAATTGAATATATTACTTGTAGTGTTGTATTGCCTTTTCATTTTATTTGTGAGCTTTTGTATTTATAACTTGGATGATCAATAGTTGAGCATTTCTCGTTTAATAAGTGTTCTTTATTAATCCGTTTGTTATTTATTGCATGGGTATAGAAAATGATTATTGCAATTGAATAGTTAAGGTAAATAATTGGATTCGTGTAATTAAATTTAATCAGTAAACTGTTTGTTGTTTATTTGACCATTTACCATCAATGCGACAAGGCTAAGAATGGCTTTTGATAGAGGTTGCGCTTTGCTAGAATGCGGCGCTCTGTGACAATCCAGTCACGCCGTTATTGATTTAAGTGAGTACATTCATGAAGAAAAGCCAGGTGACGATTGGTTTAACGAATCCTAAAAGCCCAACCAATGTTGGCGCTGTGATGCGAGCTGCAGGCTGTTATCAAGTGGATGAAGTTAAATACACTGGTCAACGTTATGAAAAAGCAGCCAAATTTCATACTGATACCAAGAGTGCAACTCGCAATATTCCACTGATCGGGGTTGATTCATTTCTCGATGACCTTGACCCAGAGACAAAGATTGTGTGTGTTGAACTAGCAGAAGGCGCGACGCCGCTACCAAGGTTCCAACACCCAGAGAACGCTATCTACATCTTTGGTCCAGAAGACGGTTCGATTTCTCAAGACGTTGCAGATCGCGCTGATCATGTTGTGTATGTACCGACGGTTGGTTGTATGAACTTAGCGGCAACTGTGAATGTACTTCTTTACGATAGATTGGCTAAGTCTGATGATATGGACGAAAGCAACGAACTTATTAAAAAGAGCCGTGATAACCGCAATCACCTTCTAGTGAAAGAAAAATAGCAACAACTCGAGCTGTTGTTGATTCATGTGTTATCTAAGTGATTTCTTAGCGGGTATGATGTGGTCACACTCTTCTCCGATGAAAGGCTAGATAACACATGGAAGATGAAAAACTTCTTACGGCTTTAAAAAACCAACCTGTCCTTGACCTCTATTCGCTCTATCAATCCCTCGAGCACAGAGGGACCTTATACTCATTGCTTGAAAAACTCGCTTCACTCAAAGACCAACACGCACTCGATACTCAGTTAAGCCCTTTGAAACCGCATATTGAAAAGGTTTTGGCGCAGTTTGACGACCAAACACCGGATGCTGTGCTCTTGGAAGCAGTGATCAGACAATCTGAAATTCAACAGCGAGGACACAGCATGAGCCGCTATGTACTGACGTCGGATAACCACCGTCATTTTGCACCCCAAGCGGATTTGGTGGTATTTGGAGACTCGATTACTGAGTGGGCACCTTGGGCTGATATCTTCCGAGACATATCTATGGTGAATCGAGGTTTAGCCGGAGATACAACCGCTGGCATGCTAAGACGAATAGACACGACCTTGAACGTGAATCCCAAGCTGATCTGCTTTATGGCGGGTATCAACGACCTTGCTCAAGGCTACTCTGTCAAGCAAGCTTTCACAAACTATGTCGAGATCGTAGACACATGGCTCAAGCAAGGGATTAAGGTCGTTGTTCAATCAACGCTTTTTGTTGGTGAAAGCCTTCAAGGTTTGAATACTCAAGTTGAAGAACTGAACAGCCTGCTAAAAAGCTATTGTCATGAGAATGGGGTTCAGTTCTTAGATGTGAATGAAGTTTTGGCGCCCAATGGTGTGCTATTGGATGATTTCAGCTGCGATGACCTGCACCTGAATGCCAAAGCTTATCAACAATGGTCGAGCCTACTTGTACCGGTTGTGCATCAATCATTATCCAGCGATTAAACAGAAAACCTTAAATAGTTAGCACATAAAAAATCGGCTAACTCATTATGGCGGGGAACCATATTTGAGTTAGCCGATTCGTTTAATCAGCATTGCTAGCCGGCGATTAGCCAGCTAAATAGGCGCTAATACGTGTCGTTGATGCTGTTGTTGAGACTAGGGACACTTTGAAGCCATAACTTGCAGTGGCTTACCTGCATCATCAAACTTCAAGCTCCAAACATACTTCCCGCCGTCACGGATGGTAACAGCTGTATCTTTACCATAACCGCCTTTGGTTAGTGCCGTCTCTTGGCCTAGTTTGATATTCAGGCCATCAGCCGTGTACTGCGGAGACCAAGATTTAGACGCATATTGCATGCGGTAGCTGCCCGGTTTCTCGTTAGTCACAACTTGATAGGTATTGTCACCACGATAGGTAAAGGCTCGACCTTCTTTGTGTTTCCAGCCAGAGTCCGCGAAGTTGCCTACAACGTATAGCTTGCTGCTTACTGGGCCCGCTTCAGATACGACAGGGTTATCACACTGAGCCATAAAGCCTTGGCCAGAGACTGGCGCGCTCGCCATCGCCGCAGCGACAGGTCCTGCAGCACTTGGTTTATCTACGCTCAAGAATCGACCTTCAAATGGTGCTAGCTCAATTTGGTAGCTGTCACCGGATGCGGCGATTTTGTCTTGAGTGAGCAGGTCGCTCAGTCCAGCGTCAGAGCCAGATTGTTTCTTCGTGAGCTCTAGTGTGTATGGCTTGTCAGTGACGTTAATGGCATAGATGATCGCTTCGTTGCCGGCACCTTTGTGGTCGACGTAAACGGATTCGTTAGCAAGTAGGTGGGTTCGCTTACCTTGAGACAGTGCCGGGTGGTCCTGGCGAAGTGTCATCAGAGTTGTCACATACTGCTTGAGATCTTGCTCGCGAGCATTGAGGTCAGCTGTTACCCCTTCGACTTTACCGCTGGTGCGCGCCACGTGGTCGTCACACAGTCCTGGAATGGCACAATCTTCCCATACTTTGTCAGCAAACCCATCTAACTGATCACCAATCTCATCACCGTAGTAAGTGGTGATTGGGCCTGTGTAAGCGGCTTGGAATGAGAAAGCTGCTTTGTATCGTTGCCAGTATTCATCGTCCTCTGGTGAAGCTATATCGCCACGTTGCAGTAAGTCACCAAAGCGCACTAAGTCGTGGTTACCAATCATAAGGTTTGGTTTTGCGTGGTCTGGATAAAGTGAGTGTAATGACATGCCTTCTGCTAGCCACTCACCGCCTTTGCCACCAACACCGGCTTCGTTTACAGCAAGCGTCTCTGTTAAGCGGTAACGCACAGGGAAGTCAAACGCAGAGCAAAGTGCTGGAGAACTATTAGTACCATAGCCTGTTTCGATAATGCGGTTTTCTCCCGCCCAAATCTCAGCAACCATGTAACCCAGTGGATTAACGGTTTCACCCTCTGAGTTTACGTATTCAACTTCTGCAGAGGCGACATCGACACTCTCACGAATTTCTGCCCATGCGTCTTTTGGTACTTGATACGCTTGGTCAAGACGCCAGCCATCAATCTTAAGTTCTTTGATCCAGTAAGTCGCGACCTCTTTGTAGAACTCTAAACTCTCTGGGTAAGCGACAGGGTTGTTCTCGCCTTGTGGTAGTTTACCAGTAGGTGAAGGCGCAACATTACCTTTATGGTGACCGAATACGCCATCAAAGAATACGTATAAGCCGCGAGCGTGCGCCTCTTCTACTAGCTGTTTAGCTTGCTCTAACGTACCGAATCGTGGGTCGATACTGAAATAGTCAGTGGCAAAGTAGCCCGTTGCATCAAGTCTATCTGCCCAGTGATCTTGTCCTGCAACAGGCTCAGAATTGAAGATAGGTGTTAGCCAAATACCGTTCATACCCAGCGATTGAATGTAATCGAGTGAGTCGATGATGCCCTGAATATCGCCTTTATGGTGGCTAGTGCCGTAGCCGGTACCGTGCCCGATAGAGTCATCGCCATTCACAAAGCTTTCGACCATTACTTGGTATATGCGCAGGTCGTTGATTTCAGCGCTGTGTGTGGTTTGACATTGGTAGGCATTGAGGTCGACCTGCTCAGAGGTCTCGGTTGTAGACTGGCATCCAGCTAAGAGTGCGAAAGAAACCGCTAAAGCCGTCGTAGTTAGGGTGCGTTTCACGTTCAAGTCCTTATTATTGTGTTTTGCTTCATTATTGACCAAGTGAAACAGAGGCAAATCATCCATAAATCAAAGGGCTGAGGATGAGAAAAAGGGCTGAGAGATCTCAGTCACAATAAATTTACATTTCACCACGCGGAGTATGATTTGGTGCAAATTTATTCACCGATAAAAGGTATGCAGTTGAGTAAAAATAGTTTGTTGGAACGCTTTTCCAATAACCCTCGACCTAACACAATTTTGGTTCTGTCTACGAGGTCACTTTCTGTTATCGCAAAATACACAGTCTGTACTTTATAAAAGAATTGTTATGGTGTTTTATGTGAAATGTTAATGATTGTGGGCGATTTCATTGTTTCTCTAAAACAATACGCTTGGTTGGCGTGGCTTATTTAACATCCTAACTCTTTGAATCATTGACGCTTACTTTGAATTGTTCGATAAGAAAGAGTAAAGAATGTGAGTAGTGATTCTTCCCAGTTTGTAGACGATGAATATCGCTTTGAACCCACGTTGCGGGCGAAGTTTTCACGTCGAAGGTGGTTCAATTGGAAAGGCATTGAATTGCGTTTGGTGTTGGCTTTAGCGATGCTGTCGATGACAACGATCTTTCTTTCGGTCTTTTCTAGTTTCACTTTTGATATTCTCAATCAGCGCCTTGTTGAGCTGAAAGAGCAAGAGATCCCTGCGCTAGATAATGCGGCTCGCCTGAACGACAGAGTCAGAGAAGTCATCACAACCTCTTCCCAACTCAGTGGTGCTGAATCCAACCTAGAGCGCCAACAAGCGATGCTGCGAATTGAACAGGCCATTTCGGAGATGAAAGGCATCATGGTTCAATTTCCCGACTACCATTCTTACTTCAAGGATCTTATCTCACAAGTTCACAATAGCTTGAGCTTGCTCTATCAGAGTGAAATAGAGTCGCAGCAGCTCAACAAAGAGTTACGTAACCTGTTAGAAGGTTTCTACCCATTGCTTCAACAAGCCAGTGACGCACTCGATGAACTCCCTCAATCGAGCAAACAACAGATTGATTTCGCTCAGTTAAAGGCGCTGCTTTACTATCAATTGGGTTTGGTCGAGAAGCTCTACAACGATTCAAGTTTTAATGAGCTGGACTACACTGGATACCGCCTAGAGCAGGTCGGTGAAGAGTGGTGGAGCATTTGGGCGAGTGGTGATCTAAGGAGTGAATTTCCTGATCTGGATGAACAGTTGATGGTGATCTACAGCTTGGCGTCCAGCACGAGCACCCTGTACCAGTTAAAAAACAAGGCACTCGATCACCGCTATCAAGAGATGTACTTTCTACAAAATAGCCGAGAGCACCTTAACCAGCTCACGGTTCAAATTGAAAGCCACACCAGCAAGGTGAATGGCAATATCGATCAATCCATTCAACAAGCTCAACAGTCTCTGCTTTCAAATCAGCGACTGTCTCTGTTTCTCTCCCTGTTTAGCGTATTAGCCGCAGCGGCGATATCTTGGTTCTATGTGCGAAAGAGTGTTTTAGAGCGCCTCTTGCAACTAAAAGACAACATGTTCGCTATCTCTACTGGGCATCTAGATACCGAAGTCGCGATTCGCGGTCGCGATGAAGTGACGCAAATGGCTAAGTATTTAAGAGTGTTCCAAACCACCGCTAAGGTTGTGAAACAGACCAATCGTAAGCTCGAAGCTGAGGTTATCGAGCGCACTATTGCTGAAGAGAAATTGCGCGTGACCCAAGATGAGCTGATTCAAGCAGGTAAGCTTGCGGCTTTGGGGCAGTTGAGTGTCGGCATTACACATGAAATCAATCAACCTCTGACTGCAGTAAACAGCCATGTTCGCAGTGCACAGTTGTGGTTGGAAAAAGAACGTCCGGATAAGGCGGCGAACAACCTGCAGAAGATCGAGACATTACTAGAGAAAGTCGCAGCGATTACCCGTCACCTGAAAGCATTTTCGCGTAAGAGCGATGGCAAGCTAACCAGTGTTGTACTGAACGATGTGATTAGCGATGCGATTGACTTGTTTGAGACTCGCCAAAGTGGAGTCAACATTGAGTATTCACCACATCGGTCATTGTTGGTTCGAGCCAATAGTATCCGTTTAGAACAAGTCTTGGTGAATCTAATTAGCAATGCGTTAGATGCTATCGAGCACAAAGAACAACCTAAGTTAATCATTTCTACCTCTGAGCACTCAGAGACCATCGAAGTATCAGTCAAAGACAACGGTTTAGGTATTCCTCAAGAGGATCTCCCGCACTTGTTTGACCCATTTTATTCACGAAAAAGCTCTGGAAAAGGGCTCGGACTTGGTTTGTCCATTGCTTACAACATCATAAAAGACTTTGGTGGTTCGATTCATGTGGAATCTCAAGAACACCAAGGCACAACTTTCATCGTCACTCTACCAAAAGGCACACACTCATGACCCAAGACAACCACATTATTTTGATTGATGACGAACTGGACGTTGTCGAAGCGGTGAGTGAAATGCTTGAGCTCGAGGGATTCAACGTCACCAGTTACACCGACCCTAATTTGGCACTCAAGTCGTTGAAGGGAAGCAGCCAGTCTGTGGTGTTGAGTGATGTTCGAATGCCGAAAATCGATGGGTTGAGTTTGGTTAGCGCGATTCAACACCGAGCACCGAACGTACAAGTGTTATTGATGAGTGGTCACGGTGACATACCTATGGCGATTGAAGCGATGAAGCTGGGTGCGTTTGATTTCTTAGAAAAACCATTGGATACCGGTGAGTTGGTAGAGAAGCTCAATCTCGCACTAGCGCAATGTCAGAGCAGCAGCTCTCAAACCTCTGGTGAGAGTGAAGAGAGTGACCTACCAATCGAGTCTGTCGTTATCGGTCAATCAAAGGGCATGGAGAGTATTCGCAAACAGGTTCTCGCTTTAGCACACACAGGTGTGGATACCATAATTAATGGTGAAACGGGTACTGGTAAAGAGGTGATAGCAAGGGCGCTTCATCAATTTAGCCGACGAAAAGCCAAACCGTTTGTAGCGATTAACTGTGGCGGTATGACAGAGAGCATCATTGAGAGTGAACTGTTTGGCCACGAGGCAGGGTCGTTCACCAGTGCCAATAAAAAACGCATTGGCAAAATAGAGCAGGCGAGTGGTGGAACCCTATTCCTTGATGAAATCGAAAGTATGCCTATCGCGGTGCAAATCAAATTGCTGCGAGTGATTCAGGAGCGAACCATTGAACGTGTCGGCGGGAATGAATTGATCCCTGTTGATATTGTTGTGGTTGCGGCAAGCAAAGCCGATCTCGCTAGCCTGAGTGAGTTGGGTGAGTTTAGAGCCGATCTTTTCTATCGCTTGAATATCGCTAGTCTGAATCTGCCGGCTCTACGTCATCGTAAAGAGGACATTCAACTGCTGTTTCGACACTTTGTTGTTCAAGCTAGCCACAAATACAAGACTCGTCCATCGACAATTTACCCTGAGCAGATCCAGCAGTTGTGTCGACATGAGTGGCCGGGCAACGTGCGTGAGCTCCGTAATGTCGCAGACCGCTTTGTATTGGGTATTGTGGGGGATGGTTTTGATCTGCAATCGCCAAGCTGTGAATCGACCAGTGGTGAATTTGCATTTGAGAAACAGATGGAGCAGTACGAGCGTAACGTGTTAACAGAAGCTTTGATAGAGAGCGCTGGCAACATCAACGATGTGTCTAACAAGCTTAACTTACCGCGTAAAACCTTGTACCGAAAAATGAAAAAGCATCAGCTTGATAAAGAGAGTTTCAAAATATAGTCGTTCAAAACATAGTTCGTTCCAAACATAGTCAGGGTGAAAAGGATAAAACTGATAAGACAGTAATGACCCATTTAATTAATCAATAAATTAATATCCACTTCAAGTGTTTGTAATATAAGGTTTTTAACATTTGGCACAATGCCTGCACTAAACCATTGCGGCTTAAAGCCATTGCTGCGTATAAGCATTATGGTTTAAGCCGCAGGCAGGCTATCAGTCTCCTTATTGCATCCGTATCTTTTATTGATGAGCGGAAGCGTTAAGGTGGAGACTGAATGGCCAAATTAAGGAAAGTAAAAAATAATTGCTTGTTGCAAGGAGATACAAACATGAAGCAAATTCTGAAAGGTTCAATTGCTTTAATACTCGGCGTGAGTTCGATGACAGCATGGGCAGCACAAGAGTCTGCCAACCTTGGACCTCGTCCCCTCTTTTTAATTAACAATATGGACGAAGGACCGCTGAAAACTAAGCTATTGAGTTGTAGTGAAGGGCCTTTCCAACGCAGTGACTTCTCTATTGGTCACCGTGGTGCGCCAATGCAGTTCCCGGAGCATACTAAAGAGTCTTATCTCGCTGCGATTCAAATGGGTGCTGGCATCTTGGAATGTGATGTGACCTTTACCAAAGACAAAGAGCTTGTCTGCCGTCACTCACAAAACGATCTGCACACCACGACGGACGTGTTGGCTCATCCAGAGCTTGCGAAGAAATGTACGGTTCCATTTAAACCAGCTAACCCTGCAACGGGTGAAGACGCTCAGGTGGAGTGTCGCACTACAGACTTTACCTTGGCGGAGTTTAAGACGCTTAAAGGGAAAATGGACGGTGCGAACCCTAAAGCAACCACGGTTGAAGAGTACATGAATGGCACGCCTGGCTGGAGAACTGATCTTTATAGCCAAAGCGGTACCTTGATGACCCATGCTGAGAGTGCAGCGCTGTTCAAGCAACATGGCGTGAAGGTGACACCGGAGCTGAAATCAGCAGCGGTAGAGATGCCATTCAATGGCTTTAGCCAAGAGATGTATGCTCAAAAGCTGGTGGATGAAGTCAAGGCTGCTGGCTTTGATGCGTCTGAAGCCTACCTACAGTCATTCAACCTGGATGACGTTAAATACTGGATCAAAGAGAACCCTAAATTTGGTGAACAAGCGGTGTATCTAGACGATCGAGTGTATGAGCAAGCGGACTTTGTTGCTTCGATTGAGAACATGAAAGAGCTACAAAAAGCAGGTGTAAACATCATCGCACCGCCATTGTTTGCTCTGGTTGAGCTTGATAAAGATAACCAAATCGTTGCGTCTGACTACGCTAAACTGGCGAAGCAAGCTGACTTAGACATCATTGCTTGGACACTTGAGCGTTCAGGTCCACTGGCACAAGGTGGTGGTTGGTATTACCAAAGCGTCAAGCAAGGCATCAACAACGATGGCGATATGATGAAGATGCTAGACGTACTAGCGCAAGACGTTGAAGTGTTAGGTGTATTCAGTGACTGGCCTGCAACGACGACTTATTACGCTAACTGCATGGCACCAAAAGCCTAAGTGAGTTGGTGAGATGGGCGGTATGAAGTGAGCTGCCTGTCTCTATGATTGGACAATCTCAATCTATTTTTTAAGAGCCTTCGGGCTCTTTTTTTGGCTTGATAACTGTGGGACAAAAGTGACCCAAATTCATATTAATAGCTTGGACACAAATGACTCAAATCTAATTACCTAAAATGAGATTTGTTTTAAGTTGTTGAAAATAAATAAAATAATAGTTGGCACAAAGGGTGCAATAAGAGGTTCGACCCTCAACAAAAAGTAAAAGTAAGGTTTGAATATGAAAATCAGTGTTAAAGGACTGTTAATCGCTAGCTCCCTACTACTTCCTTCAATGGCTATGGCAAACGACTGCTCTAGCCGTGGTGTGTTAGACGATCGATACTGTGATGAAAACCAAGATTTAGTGGCAGACTCGCCTAAAAATCCAGATGAGTGGAATGACCCGAGTACGCTCGTGTTTACCTACACTCCTGTAGAAGACCCAGCCTTGTATAAAGATGCATTTGCGGATTTCCAAGCGCACCTAAGTAAGATCACAGGTAAGCGCGTGATTTACTACACTGTGCACTCAAACTCTGCACAAGTGGAAGCAATGCGCTCTGGTCGTCTGCACGTTGCAGGTTTCTCGACAGGTCCAACGGGCTACGCGGTTAACCTAGCGGGTTATGTACCAATCGCGGTGAAAGGTGATGAGTCAGGCTTCCAAGGTTACAACCTAATCACTATCGTGCGTAAAGATAGCGGCATCAAGACGATGGCTGATCTGAAAGGTAAAAAGGTTGCGCATACTTCTGCGTCATCAAACTCTGGCAACCTTGCACCACGTGCACTTTTCCCTGCAAAAGGCTTAGTACCAGACCAAGACTACAAGGTGCTTTACTCGGGTAAGCATGACCAATCTATTTTGGGTGTATACAACGGAGACTACGATGCAGCACCTGTCGCCTCTGATGTTTACGACCGCATGGTTGCAGCAGGACGTGTAGATGCGTCTGAGCTTAAAATTATCTACCGCAGTCCACGTTTCCCAACATCAGCATTTGGCTACGCTTACAACCTGAAACCAGAGCTTGTTGACAAGATCAACGAAGCCTTCTTTAGCTACCGCTTTACACCAGAAATGAGCGCAGCATTCAAAGGCGCTGACCGTTTCTCTCCTATCTCTTACAAAGAAGAGTGGGGCGTGATTCGTGACATTGCTCATGCAACGGGTACTGCTTACACCAAAGCGGGTCTGAAAAAGCTTGCGGAAAAAGATGCGGCGAAACGCGCGAAGAAAAAAGCAGCTGAGCTCGCGAAACAAGCAAACAGTCAGTAACTCCTCTCTAATACCCTTTTCACTTATTCACTGAATAAGTTGTTTTAAGTCGATGCCCTCACGGGTAGGGCATCGCTCATTTTAAATTTGCACAAGGAAACGCAGTATGGCCGTAGCTAGCTATGACGGAATTAAGATCAACGACCTGTATCACGAATACGTAGCAGGAAAGCCGATCCTTAAAGGAATTAATATTGATATCGATGAACCAGGGATCATCGCCATCATTGGCCCATCAGGTACGGGTAAAAGTACACTGCTTCGTTGCATCAACCGTCTAAATGATCCAAGTAAGGGTGAGATTATCTTTGATGGTTCTGACCTGACAAAACTGCAGGGACAAGCGCTGCGTAAACAGCGTCGTCACATTGGTATGGTTTTTCAAGAGTACAACCTAGTAGAGCGATTGACTGTTATTGAGAACGTGCTGAGTGGCCGCTTAGGCTACATGACGGCTTGGAATGCGTGGCGTCGTAACTACTCTTCACAGGATCTTGCAAAAGCCTTCGAACTACTAGAATTTGTTGGCCTTCAAGATTTCGCTAATCAGCGTGCAGACAGCTTATCTGGCGGTCAAAGACAGCGTGTGGGTATTGCTCGTGCTGTTATGCAAGACCCATACATCTTACTGGCTGATGAACCAACGTCATCTCTTGACCCTAAAACAGCGGTAGAAATCATGGAGTTGATGGAAACCTTCGCACAGCAGAAAAATATCCCGGTACTCGTTAACATTCACGATGTGAGCCTAGCGAAGCGTTATGCGAAACGCATCATAGGTATGTGTAACGGTAAGGTGCATTACGATGGCAGCCCTGAAGGTATCTCAGAAGATGACCTTAAGATCATCTACGGAGGTGAGTCATGGCTGGATTAACCACAAACTCATCGACATCGCAGACTCAATATCAGAATCCGTTTAAGGCATCGTGGACAAACCGTGCGATTGTGGTGGCGATCGTCGCTTACCTTTTCTATAGCTTTTCGACCTTGGGTTTGACCTTTGAGCGACTAATTATCGGTTTTGGCGAAAGTGAGCGTTTACTATCGCGCATGTTTCCGCCCGATTTTTCACGCACAAACTTACTGTTAAGTGGTTTGGCGGAGAGCTTGCAGATCGCGATTATTTCGAGCTTCTTCGGCATCGTTATCTCTCTGTTCTTGGGCTTATTAGCAGCAAGAAACATGATGCCATCGATTGTATCAACGCCAATTCGAGGCTTTATCGCGCTATGTCGCTCTTTCCACCCAGTAATCATTGCGATTCTATTCGTAAAAGCCGTGGGTTTCGGCGCATTGGCAGGGATCCTGACTCTCGTGTTCGCTTCAATTGGCTTCATTGCCAAGTTGTTTGCAGAAGCGATTGAAGAGATCTCTTTCAAACCAGTCGAAGCCATTAAAGCGACCGGTGCCAGTTTTGTCAGTGTGATTCTATACGCGGTAATGCCGCAAGTGTTCACTCGCTTTATTGGCTTTGCTAGCTACCAACTCGACTCGAACCTACGTAACTCGACCATGGTTGGTATCGTTGGTGCGGGTGGTCTGGGTGGCACACTGTTCTCGGCATTCCAGCGCTTCGATTACGATTTTGTAGCGGCTATTTTGATCACCATTATCGCTTTGATTCTTGTAGGTGAGTTTCTTTCCAACATCGTTAGGAGAATTTTCTGATGACAACAGCATCTATTGATAGAGAGTGGCAGCGATTTACTCCTAATGAACGCATCGCTCGATTCGCCATTTATCTGAGTTTGGTGAGCGCGATTGTGTGGTCTTGGCAAACAGTGGAAGTGATTCCTGAGTTTCTGTATGACGCGCCTGCGCAGTTCGCGGATATGTTTCAACGCATGCTACCGATGGATTATGGGTTTTATCCAACGACCATTCATGATGCGATGATCGAGACGCTGCACATCGCAACGCTCGGCACACTGTTTACTCTTATTTTTGCGATACCTTTAGCGCTGTTGAATGCGCCAAATATTACGCCAAACAAAAGCTTGAATTGGATTGCTCAGTTCTTTCTAGTGTCTTCACGCTCAGTGAACTCATTAGTTTGGGCCCTGCTATTCATCGCCCTGTTTGGCCCCGGTGTTCTTGCAGGCATTATGGCAATTGCCGTCCGCAGTGTAGGCTTTGTAGGGAAGCTGTTAGCGGAAGCCATTGCCGAAGTGAACATGGGGCCAATTGAAGCCTTACGTGCAACTGGCGCGTCTTGGATGAGTGTTCTACTAAAAGGTTATTGGCCACAAGTCATGCCCGCTTTCTACTCGATTGTTCTGTTCCGTTGGGATATTAACGTTCGTGAATCCGCCGTGCTTGGCTTAGTAGGTGCGGGTGGTATCGGTGTGGTACTGAATGATGCTCAAAACTTGTTTGAGTGGCAGAAGGTATCAATGGTACTGGTGAGTATTTTTGCGGTCGTGATCATCGCGGAAGCCGTTGTGATTCATATTCGTAACAAACTGATCTAATGACGTATCCCCTAACGTAAAACTGTGTGATTGAGAGCTTTTGTCTAGCATTATTAAGCTCAAACGACCCTAGGAGTCTCGGTCTTCCTAGGGTCGTTTTTTTAGATTCGTTCTCTGCGTTTTATCCGTTCTGCTAGCTTTGTTCGAGTGCGATAAGCTTTGGTCTAGTGAGATAAGCTTTAATGCAATCAGCTATCCTGATGACTGGGATTAGAATACGCAGTGCTTAGCAAAGTCTCCGGCTTCGTTTGCAGTCCAGTCGCCTTTTGGTTTCTCTTTCATATCGGTACACCAAGCTTCACTGCCGACCTCTGTACAGGCCATCAGTTGGCTTGCTAAGAAAAGTACCAGCGCGATCTTTTTCATAATAAACATCCTTTTATTGCATTGTTCCATAACGATAGTGGATTCCATACTACTTGCAATTTGTGATATCACCAACACTTTGTATGGTTTAAATCTTTGAGGCTATTTCCTTTCTCGATCAAAAAAGCCAGCGCATTGGCTGGCTCTTAATATTCTGTTTTCCTTATCTATTCACCTTATAAGATGAAAGAGTGCCAAGTTAAACTAGCTTCATCTCTTGAATGATGTCAGACGCGATTTCTGGCTTAGTGCTGGTCGGTTTAGCGTGAAGATCGGCTTTCAATTGCCCTTTTCTGTTACTCAGACCTGCTTCAAGTTTCTTGATTGCTGCGGTTACGGCAGGATACATAATATCGTCTGTCGCTTTGGCTGTTACACGCACACCTTCGTAATTTGTGAATACCTCAACTTGATGTTGGTTGTGCTCTTTAGTGATGATGATGTCGCAGCTGATCAGTGATGGAAAGTGGTTAGCAATCTTATCGAACTTGCCTTCGATGTCTTTGCGTGAGTCGTCGTTAATTGATACGTGATGTGTTTGAACGTTTACTTTCATAAATCATACCTTTCCAATGACTGTGTCATTTAAACGTAGCAAACATCCGTTAGATTAACCAACAGCGGAAATACACATGTGTGATTGAGTTCAGTGTTATCAAATAATCTGTTGTTTGACTCTTGAAACTCACCAAAACCGTGCGCATATTATGTCTCGTGATTTTGATACATGTTTAATTTTGCATCATGCCTGACGAATTACTCTAATTTGGTTCTCTGCCGCAGTAATTTATCCCTTCAAGCTAATTACTCTCAATATTAGTCACTTTTTATACAACTGCTTACTTTGCTCTTATTTCGAGCTCGAAAACCTTCAATCAATATCACAGCTCTTGATATTTCCCTCAGCAATCTGTTGACTCGTACTTTATGCGGTTTATCGTAGGCGCACTGTTCATTAAGGATCTTCTGACTATGTCTATGCCGTTAAAACTTGCTGCACTCGCAGCTTCTATGTCCGTGTCATTTAATCTGTTTGCTGCCCCAGTAGAATTTCAAGCAATTCCTGAAATCATGCAAAAGTTTGAGACTGCTGAGTTGTACGTGAAAAAATCAGTCACCCTTGGTCGCTTACCCGCGGAGTCTGAAATCGGCGCGGATTTCCCGACTTATGTGTCAGACGGTAAGGGAGGTTATAGCTTGGAAACCAATAATGTCATGACAGATGGTGTTGTGATTGCAAGTATGCCTAAGCCGATAGTAGACGATGTTTATAATCAATGGTTGGTGCCAAAAGAGACTTGGGTAAGCAGCTATGGTGAACTGCCAACTTCAACCACAGAATTTAAGCCGTTCAAGCGTATTAAAACCATCAAAGCGATTAAAATAGATGCCGAGATGCTAAAGCTAATGGGCAGTGAAGATGGCAAAACAGCGATCATCAAGGTGAGCTGGGATGATAAAGGCATGAAGGTGTATAAGGATGGTTTCCTAGCCGACTACGAATATGGGATCGCACCTCATGAAATGGCAGAGAATTATGAGTTGCTAAAGAGCGACGAATTGGTAGAGAGCGATGAATTAGCACCGAAATAACAGACATATCCTCTGCTTTTAAGCCTCGCTCTAGCGGGGCTTTTTTGTATCGAGATAAAAGTTAGACGTAAGTCACATTTTTAGTCCATTTTACCGCTCGTTATGCTATTATGCGCCGCTTGTCTTTGTAATTGATAAAATACGCATTACTTACGCGGTCAATTCCGCCTTTATGGGTAATGTCCTCACTCAGTTTAGCTATCAGGCTGAACGTCTGCATTCTGCTCGGACGCAAGAAAGTAGCTCAGACTGCTTCATTCATGTGCATTGAGAGCCCCATCTATCAAAGACCTTTATTAAACACCCCGCATTAGCGCTAACTTTGTTGGCGTGAAGGGTTTTGTATTTCCAAAAAATAATCCTTGCTGCTAGGCGTTGCTAGTAGCTGACAAGTAAGGAGCTTATATGACATCTACGGTATCTTCATCCGTACCTGTATCTGCTGATGAAAAAGAGGTGAACCACCCGTTTCTCTCTCTGGTCATCATGGTTATCGTTGCAGCGATTGCAACCTACTTTATCCCGGCAGGTGAATTTGAACGTGTAGTAATGAACGGTCGAACGGTCATCGACCCAGATAGCTATACACTACTTAGCAGTAACCCAACGACATTAGCCTCATTTTTCGAATCATTTTTTAAAGGCTTCAAGTCTGCCTCTGGCGTAATGGGCGTTGTAGTATTTGTGGGTGGTGCCTTCGGTATCATCAAGCATATGGGTTTACTCGATGCATCCGTTGTTGCGTTAACCAGTAAGTTGAAAAAGCAAGGTTTGTACGTGATCGCGCCAGTGATCATGACCGCGATCTTTTTCAACGTGACCTTCACAGGTATGCGTGAACTTGACGTTATCTTCATCTCATTGATGATCCCTATTTGTATCAAGCTTGGCTACGATGCGATTACGGCACTTGGCGTGGTTCTTTTGGCAAGCTGTGCGGGCTTTGCTGCAGCATTAGCGAACCCATTCTTTACCGGCATTGCACATACGATTGCAGAGCTGCCAATGTATTCAGGCATGTGGTACCGCTTTATTGTCGGTATGTTTATGCTCCTTACAGGTGCTTGGTATGTTTTGAACTACGCACGTAAGGTAAAGCATGACCCAACCAAAGGGCTACTGCATGGTACGGGTTACCACTACGAGTCTAACGTTGAAGCGAAAACCCTAACCACGCGTGAAAAGTTGGCGGGTGTGGCGTTCCTTGGCGTGTTTGCGTATATGATTTTCGGTACGCTGACGATGGGCTTTGGCTTTACTGAAATTGCGGGTGCTTTTGTCGCAATGGCTATTATTCCGGGTTTGGTTGCAGGCCTTTCGCCGAATAAGATCTGTGAATATTGGACACGCGGCGTGAGCGATGTTCTGGTTGCAGTGTTGATCATCTTCTTTGCTCGTTCGGTGTTGACGATCATGGAAGACGCTAAGATTGTCGATTCTATTATCTACTACCTAGCACAAATCATCTCGGGCAGCTCGAAGCTGGTGGCGGCCGCAGGTATCTACTTTTCACAAGCCGTGATCAACCTGTTCATCCCATCGGGAAGTGGTCAGGCTGTGATTACCATGCCAATCATTATCCCTCTAGCGGATATTGGTGAGGTAACACGCCAAGTGGCGGCGCTTGCCTCTCAACTGGGTGATGGTATATCGAATTACATCTACCCAACCAACGGCGGCTTGCTGGCGGTACTAGCGATTGCAAAAGTACCTTACTCGAAGTGGGTTCGCTTTTTCCTACCGCTGTTCCTATTTTGGTCGGTGGGTGCTTTGATTTCTGTGGTTATCGCTCAGATGATTGAATTGGGGCCGTTCTAATCGGGTTTGATTTGATAGACAAAAGGCAGCTTAATCGCTGCCTTTTTCGTGTTTGGAGTGCTCAGTTTACATTTTAAGATCTAGTCAAAACGATACGAGGAAGGCACTACAATCACACCCTCTTTTGAAATATGAAATCGCTCAGCATCGGCTTTGCTATCAACGCCAATTACGGTTCCGGCAGGCACTTTCACATGCTTGTCGATAATGCAGTTCTGAATGTGGCAGTTCTTGCCAATCTCTACATTCTCAAACAAGATGCTGTCGATAACAATCGCCGCATTCTCGACTTTTACTTTCGGGAAGAAGATGGAGTTCTGAGCAGACCCGCCTTCAATTACCACACCATTGGCAATCATTGAGTTGATAAAGATGCCTTGGTTGCCCTCGACAGAAGCTATGGTTCGAGCTGGGGGAAGCTGCGGTTCATAGGTTCGAATCGCCCAATCCGGTTGGTAAAGATCGATCGGGGAGACTGGCTTAAGTAAATCCATATTGGATTGGTAGTAGGAGTCAATTGTGCCGACATCTCTCCAGTATGCGTCTTGGGTGACTCGACCCTCTTCGCTACCAAATTTATAAGCATAAACACTCTGATTGTTCACGAGTTTCGGGATGATATCTTTACCAAAGTCGTGGCTCGAGTTTGGATCTTCAGCATCGTCTAATAGGGCGCGAGTCAGTACCTCTTTATCAAAGATGTAGATCCCCATCGAAGCCATACTTCTCGTCGGCCTACCCGGAACACAGGCTGGGTATCTTGGTTTTTCGGTGAAGTTTTGGATCTGATGAGACTCGTCAATCTCCATCACCCCAAATTCTTTCGCTTCATCAATCGACACTTCCATACACGCTACCGTTAGATCCGCTTCGGTCTGCTTGTGCTGCTTTAACATCGGCGCATAGTCCATGCGATAGATATGATCACCAGATAGAACCACGACGTGTTTCGCTTCACTGCGAGAGAGTAGATACAAGTTTTGATAGATGGCATCAGCCGTACCGCTGTACCAGCTGTCTCCAGTGCGCATTTGAGGGGGAACATTGGTGATGAACTCGCCAAGCTCTGGGTTGAGTACCGACCAGCCATCACGCAGGTGTTTCTGTAAAGAGTGGGATTTGTATTGAGTCAACACCAGTATTTGTCGCAAACCAGAATGTAAACAGTTTGCTAACGTGAAGTCGATGATTCGATATTTGCCACCAAACGGCACAGCGGGCTTGGCGCGGTTGTCTGTGAGTGGGGAAAGCCGAGAACCTACGCCGCCTGCGAGGACGATAGTTAGAGTGTCTTGCATGTCAGAACCTCAATGTATTTATGATTATGCCAAGACTACTGCAAGCATTGCGCCATATGTAAGTTGTTGAATTTTAGAGGTGAAAGCAGGTTGATAGGATTTTGTGCACCAATACGGAACAGGTGATGGTGGCAAGGTGTGTTTTTGCACCAATACAGTGCGTGAGTCTAGCGGGCATGATTGATTAACAAAATGACGCACGGAAAAGCTGCATTACAAAAGTGTCAATAAATTGGGTGAATAGAGTGATCGAGGTTAAATAAATTTATATAAATACTCATAACTTTTCACAAATTGATTTCCATCAATAATGTGGGGTTATTGTGTGATACCTTGCACGCAAAATAAGAAATGATTACTGACTCATCAATAAGTAAGCCCTACAAAAGGAAATAATAATGAAAAAAACAGTATGTGGTATTGCAGTTCTTTCAGCCCTTATGTCTGCTAACGTTCTTGCTCACAGCGAAGGCGATTTCATCGTTCGTGCAGGCGCTGCAATCGTATCTCCAAACGATAGCAGCGGTGACGTTCTAGGTAGCTCCGCTCTAGAGTTTTCAGTAGATTCAAACACGCAACTAGGTCTAACGCTTGGTTACATGTTTACTGACAACATCAGCTTCGAAGTACTAGCAGCGACTCCATTTTCTCACGGTATCTCTGTAAACGGTGTTGGTGAAGTAGCTGAAACTAAGCACCTTCCACCTACGTTCATGGTTCAATACTACTTCGGTGATTCTGAGAGCGACTTCCGTCCATACGTGGGTGCGGGTATCAACTACACAGTATTCTTCGACGAGTCTCTGACTAGTACGGGTAAAAACGCAGGTCTAACAGACGTATCTCTAGATGATTCTTGGGGCCTAGCAGCAAATGTGGGTATGGACTACATGATCAATGATGACTGGTTCCTAAACGCATCAGTTTGGTACGCAGACATTGGTACAACTGCAACATACAAAACTGCGACAGATACGTTCAAAACTGACGTAGATATCGACCCATGGGTATTCATGATCGGTGGTGGTTACAACTTCTAATTTGACGCGCTTTTAAGTCGTTCTAATTAGTCCATCGCCTTAACTTTAAGCGCTCAAGCACCAGCCAGCTTGGGCGTTTTTTTGTTTGGTCGCGACTGAATAAATATATAACTGATCTATCAATGTAACCTTTTGGTAACCTCGCTGTCTGCGTTCTGTCATACAAGCCCTCTAGCATTGCGATTCTCGCTCATGGAGGATATATGAAAAAGCACGTGTCAAAACTCACTGGAATTAATCTCAATACCACTCAACTCTTCACTTCTATCTCTGTTTCGCTTGCGCTGATGGGTTGTTCGCAATCAACACAAAACCAAGATGCTGCTTTCTCGGCACCCGTTGCTTTTGGTTATCAGTGTCAGACTTCGACGCCACCAACTTCGACCTCGGGTGAAGTGACAGGGCTTCGTCTAATCGGAACGTCAGTTGCCAATGCACCTTTTGACACGTCTGCGGCTGAAATCGTGAGCTACGATGCGTGTACCGATAAGCTGTACGTTGTAAATGCACAAGCGAAAAAGGTTGATGTACTTGCTTTAGATGACAGTGGTAAACCGACCAACGAGGGTTCGATTGATCTACAATCAGCTGCTCAGGCTTCTGATATCAATATCGGCGCAGCAAACAGTGTCTCTACACACAACGGTTTAGTTGCGGTTGCTATCGAAAACGCAGACAAGCAGGAAAATGGCTTAGTCGCACTTTATCGCTCAGATACATTGGAACTTATCACTACGTACGGTACGGGCGCTTTGCCGGATATGGTGAGCTTTTCAAAAGATGGTCGCTACATAGCAACCGCTAACGAAGGCGAGCCGAACGCGGATTACACCATCGACCCTGAGGGCAGCGTGACGCTTATCGATCTGCTTAACGGCCCAAAAGATGCAGTGGTTACGCAGATTGATTTCAAAGCGTTCAACCAAGGACAAGCGCGCCATGGCGAACTGAGTGACAAGGTCCGTATCTCTGCCCCGAACGCTACCGTAGCTCAAGACCTTGAGCCGGAATATCTGACTTTTTCTGACAATGGCAAGCTTTATGTTGCGCTACAGGAGAACAACGCACTAGCTGCGATCGACGTTGAATCTGCAAGCGTTGATGCCATTTTCGGACTGGGCGGTAAGTCATGGGCTGAATTTGAGCTTGATGCGTCTAATAAAGACAAGAAACTCGGTCACTTCAAGAGCTATGAGATGCTAGAAGGTTTGTACATGCCTGACAGCATTGCGAGTTATAGCGTGAATGGTGAAACTTACATCCTGACCGCCAATGAAGGGGACGGTCGAGAATACGGCATCGATACGACACAAAAAATGTGTGATGAGATTGGCTACAAATGGGATGGGGATGACTACCAAGGCACTGCCGAGTATGCAACTGAAGAAGACTTCTGTATCGCTTATGTGGATGAAGTTCGTGGTAAAAAGCTAGATGTTGCTGATGATCACCCGTTGGCCGATGCACTTAAAGATAACAAGCAACTGGCTCGTCTAAAAGTGATCAAACCACAACAAACATTACAAGCTGATCAAAAAGTTCAAGCGTTTGGTTCTCGTTCATTCTCTATCTGGAATGAAGCTGGTGAGTTGGTATTTGATAGCGGTGACGATTTTGCGAAAATTGTTTATCAACAGCAACCAGAAAATTTCAATAGCACCAATGACAACAGCATGAGTGGCGATGATCGCAGTGATGATAAAGGTGTCGAACCTGAAGCCATTGAAGTGGCTAACATCAATGGTAAGCACTATGCCTTTATCGGCCTGGAGCGTCATGGCGGCATTATGGTTTACGACGTTACCGACCCGAAAGAGAGTCGCTTCATTAGTTACCTTAATAATCGCGATTTCTCACAACCTGTATGTACCGAGGTTGATGAAGATGGTGATTGTGACAACGACACTTACAGCTCAAAGGCGGGGGATTTAGGTCCTGAGTCCATCAAGTATTTCAGTCGCTCTGGTCAACACTTCATTGCAGTTGGTAACGAAGTGAGTGGTACAACATCGGTATTTCAAATCGAGTTTTAATCTCAAATTGTTATATTTGTTGAAAATAGAAGGGTGAGCTTAGGCTTGCCCTTTTTTATTGATAAGTGATCGATTTAACACTTGCTTCACATTTGCACTGTAATTTATTGCACAATATTCGGTCGCAGAGTAATGTTTTAAACGGTTCAAAAAACGATCAGTAAATAAAATCTGTAGCTAGGTTTAGATCTAATTACGGTTTAATAATCAAGGAGATGATTGTGCTTAAACGTAATTTATTAGTGGCTTTATTCGCGATTTTGCCTGCAATGGCAAGTGCCGAAAACTACTCAATCGGTACTGGTGGTCAAAGTGGTATCTACTATCCATTCGGTGGCGCGCTGGCTAAGGTTTGGTCTGAAAACGTGCCAGATGTGAATGCCAAAGCAGAAGTCACCGCGGCTTCGGTTGAGAACACGATTAAGGTAGTTCGTGGCGATATGATCGCAGGTATCGCTATGGGTAACGTTGTTCTAGACGCATACAACGGCGAAGGTAAGTTCCCGAAAAAAATGCCAGTGAAAACACTGTTTGCTCTATATCCAAACCTAGTGCATACCATCACTCTTAAAGATTCGGGTATCGACTCTCTATCACAACTAAAAGGTAAGCGTGTTTCTCTAGGTGCGCCTGCAAGTGGCACGGCGGTAACGTCGGCAGCACTACTTGAGTCAATGGGTATTGACGTTAAAAAAGACATCGATGCGGTTTACCTAAACTACTCAGAAACTACTAACGCACTGGCAAATGGTCAAATTGACGTTGGCTTTATCGTTGGTGGCCAAGGCGTAGGTGCGGTGACTCAGATTGCTCTGACTCATGATATTAAAGTGCTGTCTATCTCGGACGAAGAGAGCGCAAACTTCATGAAGCAGTACCCAGCTTACAGCGCTTATGACATCCCAGCAGGTGTTTACAATAAGGTTGACCCTGTATCAACGCTTAGCGTGTGGAATGTGTTGGTGGTTAACGCGAACATGAGCGATGACATGGCGTACAACCTAACTAAGGCTGCATTTGAGAACATTGGTGATATTCGCAAGGTCGTAAAAATGGCTGAAATGACAACACCAGAGAATGCATCTCGACTACAAGGCGTACCACTACATGCTGGTGCTCAAAAGTACCTAGATTCTGTTAGCAAGTAATTAAACTACTTCAGGGTAAGTGATCTCTCACTTACCCTTTTTTATCAATTCGTTCTTATCCAGCAGGCATTAATATGGATATTACCCCTGATAATCAACACTCTTCTTCACAACCGCTTCCGTATGAAAAACTGGTGAATGTTATGGGCTACCTGACACTGGTTGTTGCGGTGGCATTGTCTGTTTTTCAAATTTGGCAGGGTGTTAGCTCAACCATTTCCGCGACCTATTTCAGACCTATCCACTTATGTTGGGTGTTGGTATTGATCTTTCTTCATTATCCATTGATCGCCAATCGTGAGAACAAATTCTTTGTGGTCGGTAAGCTGATCGATGTGATCTTGTGTGGCGTGGTGGTCTTTGCAGGATACCGCTTGTGGATCTTTGATTACAACGATATTAACCATCTATTCTACGGCCTTCAGTTTGCCGACATGTTTGCAGGTTGTACTTTGCTAGCATTGTTGTTGGAAGGTTGCCGACGCACCGTAGGTTGGGTGATGGTGTTCATTGCTGCTCTGTTTCTAGCATACAGTGCATTGGGCGACATGCTGCCAAGTGGTTTTGCGATTAAGGCATACAGCTTACAAGAGCTGATCCAGTTCCAGATTTATTCTGCGAATGGCGTATTTGGCTCGGCACTCGGTATTGCTGCAACAACGGTATTCATCTTCGTGTTGTTTGGTGCGTTTCTTGAAGTCACAGGCGCGGGCAAGTTCTTTATCGATCTCGCATTCTCGATTGCAGGTAAATACCGTGGTGGTCCAGCTAAAGCGGCAGTATTGGCCTCGGCGGGCTTAGGTTCTATTTCAGGTTCGGCAATTGCAAACACGGTGACGACTGGCTCTATCACCATTCCGATGATGAAGAAGCTTGGCTATAAACCAGAGCAAGCTGCGGGTATTGAAGCTGCAGCCTCAACGGGTGGGCAGATCATGCCACCTATTATGGGCGCAGGTGCGTTCGTGATGGCGCAGTTTACTGGTGTGCCTTATAGCGAAATCATGATTGCCTCTATTGCACCGGCGATTCTCTACTTCTTCTGTACTCTGCTCTATGTTCACCTGATGGCGTGCAAACTGAATCTGCAAGCTGTGAGCAAAACTGAAGCGGTAATTGCAGTGATGAAAGATGGTGCGCACCACCTGATTCCCCTCATTCTTATTACAGTGCTGCTAATGATGGCGTATTCACCACTGCTGGTGGGTGTTGCGGGTTGTAGTGCGATTCTAATGACGGCAGCACTTCGTAAGCACAGTCGCATTGGACTAAAGAAGTTCATCGAAGGTATGAAGAATGGTGCGTTAATGGCGTTACCAATTTCTGCTGCTTGTGGTGCCGCTGGCATCATTGTTGGTGTAGTAGGGCAGACAGGTATTGGCTTGCAGTTCACTCAGTTTGTGATGGATTTTTCTGGCGGTTACATGCTTATCGCACTGGGCTTAATCAGTTTGGTAGCCTTGGTGCTCGGAATGGGTCTCCCAGTTACGGCGGCATACATCGTACTTGCAGTTATGGCGGTACCAATGCTGACAGACTTTGGTTTGCCTCTGTTAACGGCTCACCTCATCGTATTCTGGTTGTCACAGACTTCTAACGTAACACCACCGATCGCACTTGCTGCCTTCGCTGGTGCAGGTGTTGCTAATGCTAATCCAATGAAGTCATCGGTAGAGGCATTTAAGCTTGCTGGTGGCCTGTTCATCATCCCAATCATGATGGCATACACCAGCATCGTTAATCCGAACGATGGTATGCCAGCGTTGCTATTCTCTATCGTTCAAACGCTGACGATCATTGTCGCCATCGCTATCGCGATTGAGGGTTACCTGATTCGCTCATTGAACATGGTAGAACGTTTGGTAGCATTGCTCGCCATTCCACTGTTGCTCCTCAATCCATTCGGCTTAGGTCCTCTGGGTATCGTCATTATCATCGGACTAATAGTGATTCAATGGCGCAGTCGCGAGGTCGCTCAGCAAGCCTAATCTGTATTAACGCTATATAAATATGAGAAAGGGATCTGAATATTCAGATCCCTTTTTTTTACGGAATCGCACAAAAACCATCGTCTTGCTTTACCCCAGTTAACCCTATGATATAGAGAAAACTGCTTCTACATTAACCGTGACTATTTTCAGGCTACAAATGTACCCCGAAGCAAAGCTATAAATTGACGTCACACGATCATTAGTTATAAATCTATCAACTCATTCTCAAGTTGTTGCTAGATAATGTCTCATCCAATAGAGTGAATGTTAAATATTTGTTGATTAAATGTTGTTCAAAATTAATGTGGTCAGACCATAAGTGGTTAAGTGTTCATCGGTTTCTGGTGTTAGTTCTCACCATCTCCCTGAGTCTATTGATCGCTATAACCACTTTGGAAGCTCAATCTTAAATGACTAGGGACAGCAACTAATGACAGCTTATCGTACGCCTTTAGAGCAATTTAATATCAACGTAGATCAACATCCTGACAAGGTATGGCTTCATCAACCAGTAGACCGAGAGTGGCATACTTATACGTGGCTTGAGGCCGAGATTACAGCACGGAAAGTCGCAAAAGGTTTGCGTGATAGTGGGTTAGTCGAGGGGGACAAAGTCTCGATCATCGCTAAAAATTCGGCAGAGTGGTACATATGTGACCTAGCAATAATGATGGCTGGTTTGGTTAGTGTTCCGATTTATCCAACCGCAAGTGCAGACAATATAAAGTACGTGTTGGAGCATAGTGGCGCTAAAGCTATGTTTATTGGCAAGTTAGATGATGCCAAAGAGTTGAATAAAGCCTTACCTGAATCACTAGTTACCATAGCTATGCCTAGTGCTAAAGTTGATTGCAAACTTGACTGGCATGCTTGGCTGTCGATGTTGACGCCACTTGAAAAGATTAACACACCTAGTCTTAACGATACTTTTTCGATCATCTATACCTCTGGAAGCACTGGTTTGGCAAAGGGAGTTGAACTTAGTTATTTAAACGTTGCGTCGTCAGCAACATCTGGCAGTGAGATATTTTTTCAACCAGGGGAAACTCGCGTTATGTCTTATCTGCCATTAGCTCATATCACTGAGCGTTGTGTGGTTGAACTTCCATCGATTTATAATCCAGCTGAAGTGTTTTTTACTGAGTCAATTGATACCTTCATTGAAGATGTTAAATATGCTCGTCCGACTGCTTTCCTCTCCGTACCAAGGCTATGGACCAAGTTCCAGTCAAAGATCTTAGCGAAGATGCCTAATAACCGTTTACAGCTACTACTTAAAATCCCGTTTATTGGCCAAATTGTTGCGCGTAAAATACGGGAAAACCTAGGTCTTCAAGACACGGTTTTATTTGGTTCTGGTAGTGCACCTATTTCCTCGGAAGTACTTCTTTGGTTCCATAAGATCGGTATTAGTATCGGTGAAGGTTGGGGGATGACAGAAACGTCAGGCCTATCGTGCAGCAATGTCCCTTTTGATTTCGAACACCTTGGAACAATTGGAACGCCTCAACCGTGTGTCGAAATGAAATTGTCTGAAGAAGGTGAAGTTCTGATCAAAGGGGATGCTGTCTTCTCGGGTTATTACGCAAATGAAGAAGCCACCAAAGCCGCTTTCGAAGAGGGGTGGTTTAAGACGGGTGATAAAGCAGAGCTTAATGCTGATGGCTCGTGGCGAATTATTGGACGAGTAAAGGAACAGTTTAAGACGAGTAAAGGAAAGTACGTTTCACCTGTTCCCATTGAAAGCAGCTTAGGTAGGAATCCAGATATTGAGCAAGTATGCGTCATGGGGATTGGTCGAAAACAGCCGATTGCATTAATTGTTTTAGGTGAAGGCACACCTAGTACCGCAGCCCATGTTCGAAAAGAACTGAAAGCTACCTTAAGGAAAGTAAACAGAGAATTAGAAGCCCATGAAAGACTCGATCACCTGATTGTTGTGGAACAGCCATGGAGTATTGAGAATGGTTTGCTAACACCTACGTTGAAGCTTAAAAGGGACCAAATTGAACAACGTTATGAGCATCTACTCAACTTGAACCTGCCTTACGAAGTGATCTTAGAGAGTAAAATCACAAAGGAAAGTGAACACTCAACAACATCCTATACCAAGAAAGTTGCAGCAAGCGCATAGCTAGTATCTTAATTGAATGCGTTAAGTTTATAGGTATACGGTATTCGAACCGTATTTGAGTGTAATATTGCAGATAAAGATCCACATAGAAGAACACAAAAGGGACCTGTAATCTATTTCTAGTTACAGGTCCCTTCTTTATTCAACGTCAATTATGACGTGATGTTTGTTGTCGCGTGAAGCTTATGGCTCTTGCTTAGTTGGTGCTAGAGCGATTTCACGGATACATACGTTTTGTGGTTGTTGGTAAGCGAATGATACTGCGCGAGCAATGTCGTCAGCTGCTAGTACGCCACCCATTTGCTCCTTCCACTCACCGTAACCATCTTTGATCTCTTGAGATGTTGTGTGAGAAAGAAGCTCAGTTTCCACCGCACCTGGTGCAATTGTTGTTACACGAACGTTTGCTGCAGCTACTTCTTCACGTACGTTTTCAGAGATAGCGTGTACAGCGAACTTAGTACCACAGTAAGCTGCGTGGTTAGGGAATGTTTTCTTACCCGCAATTGAGCTGATGTTGATGATTGTGCCGCTGTTACGCTCTTTCATTGGCGCAAGAACAGCTTGCATGCCGTTTAGAAGGCCAAGCACGTTCACATCGAACATACGTTTCCATTCAGATGCGTCTTGCGTATCAATTTGGCCTAGAAGCATTGCGCCAGCGTTGTTGATCAGTGCGTCAACCGGGCCAAACTTCTCTTCACCTTGTGCAATCGCAGCTTCGAATGATGCTTGGTCAGTTACGTCTACTTTTACTGCTAGAGAGTTTGGTAGGTTTAGTGCTTCAAGACGGTCAATACGACGAGCCAAAAGCAGCAGAGGGTGACCTTCATCGCTTAGACGACGAGCGATTGCTTCACCAATACCTGAACTAGCACCTGTGATTACGATTAGTTTTTTCATGTTTATTTCCTCTGTACCTTTATGTCGTCGTGTGACGACGTATTGTCTAAGTGCATTTGAAACAAGGCGTTATTGACGTGTTTCGTTGCGATGAGGGTATATTAAGGAAAACTGCATTGTTGATATATAGCGCTTTACTTGAAACACTGTTGTCATACTGCAACAATAAAAGCATCTTTGTTCTGACTGAATCGCGACTATGCTCAATCAAATTAACCTGTCTGATATTCGTTCATTTGTTCTCATTGCACGCTTAGGCAATTTCACTAAAGCGGCAGAAGAGTTAGATGTCTCTCGTTCCCATGTCTCTCGCCAAGTAAGCAGCCTAGAAAAGCAGATGGGCGTGACCTTATTCATTCGTACTACTCGAACGCTGCGCCTAACTAATGCGGGTGAAGAGCTTTATCAACGCTGCGAGCAAGCCTTAGATAATATAGACCAAGCCTTGATTGCTGCTGTTGATGATGTTGAAGAAGTGCGTGGTGATATCAAAGTGAACTGCGTTGGTGGGTATCTTGGCGAAGTGATCATTGCCGACCTTGTGAATGAATTCATGCAGCTTTATCCAGATATCAGTATCAGTCTAGATTTCAGTAGCCACCGTGTGGATCTGATTGAAGAGGCCTTTGACATCGCGTTTCGTATGGGGAGTTTGGAGGATGCAGGCTTTATCGCTCGTAAGCTTCTCGATATCGAAATGGGTACTCTTGCCAGTCCTGCTTACTTTGAACGCAAAGGCAAACCGGTTCACCCAAAAGAGCTCACGCAGCATGATTGTTTAACGGGGTCGGTTCGTAGATGGAGCTTTCAAGCTTTGGAAGACAGTAAGAAAACCGTCGATGTTCATGTGAATGGGCGTTTGCAGTGCAAGAATGGTCGAGTATTAGTTCAAGGTGCGATGGCGGGTAACGGTATTATTCGTGTGCCTACTATTTACTGTTTGGAAGAGCTGAACAACCAGCAGCTAGTTCAAGTGTTTGATGAGTGGGTTGTACCGAGCGTGGACTTTTCTGCAATCTATCATCGTGACCGCTACCAGCCGAGCCGAATCCGCACCTTTATAGACTTTGTTAAGAATCGTTTTGAAGAGATGTCGGTGAGCTAGGGATCATACTGTCTTTTTTGTGACTGCTGGTGGATGGTTAGAGTGCGCCAGCAGCATTGAGAACAGAGCTACATTTCATCTATTTCATTTTGTAGCTGTTCTAATTGCTCCAGAATAACCAAGAATTTCTCGCCAAAAGGTGTGACTTGATATTCTACGCGCGGAGGTAGCTCATTGAACATCTGCTTCTCAAGAATGCCAAACTCTACATTTCGCTTCAAACACTCGTTGAGTACTTTAGTCGATAAGCCTTCGACAGAACGCACCATTTCACCCGGTCTGTTGATGCCATTCGCTAGCAATTGATAAACCGTGAGTGACCATTTGCAGCCATAAATGGTTTCTACCATACGCGCCGAGCGTTCTGGAGCCGATTTTCTAGAAAAAAAGTTTTCCTGATTTTTCATAAAGATGTACCAAAAAGTACCTACCTAACCGATTTGTACTTACTATTCATAGTGTTAGTTCAAAGCCTAAGATTACCACGTTCACATGACTTAGGAGATAACAAAATGAACTTCACTAAAAAAGGTATTGCTGTCGTTATTGGTGGAACAAGTGGGATGGGCTTTGAAACAGCAAAGCAGCTTGCGGCTCAAAATATCCACGTGTTGGTGGTCGGAAACAACGCGACCAAGTTAGATAACGCGGTATCAGAGCTTCAAGCTATCGGGCATGCTTCAGGCTGGCAAGCTAACCTCTATGACGATGAAAGCACAGCTCGCCTTATCGAGCATTTAGCTTCGATAGAAGAAGGTATTGGTTATTTAGTCAATGCTGCGGGTTACTTTAACCCTAAGGCATTTGTTGACCATCAAGCGTCAGATTACGACCAATACATGCAACTCAACAAAGCTACTTTCTTTATTACCCAAGCGGTCACGAAGAAGATGATTCAGTCGGGTGGCGGCAATATTGTGAACGTTGGATCTATGTGGGCGAAACAAGCGATTAAAGCCACGCCATCTTCCGCTTACTCAATGGCGAAAGCGGGTTTACATTCGTTAACACAGCACATGGCGATGGAGCTTGCTGAGCATAATATTCGAGTTAATGCGGTATCACCTGCTGTGGTTAAAACGCCTATCTACGAATCATTTATTAACCCAGAAGAGGTGGATGAGGCGCTTGAAGGCTTCAATGAGTTCCACCCAATCGGTCGAGTAGGTTTACCACAGGACATCGCTAACAGCATTTCATTCTTGTTGTCTGACAGTGCTGATTGGGTAACTGGTGCAATTTGGGATGTCGATGGCGGCGTGATTGCAGGGCGTAACTGATAGGCCGAATTTTTAGAGGTGGCGGTATACCGAACCAAATCGGAAATAGTTACCTCTTTAATTATTCGCGTACAATGAAAGCAGTTAAACAAATCGCGACAAAACAATAATAACGATAGCAAGAGTAAGGTCACCATCATGTTAAACATGGATTTTTCGAAAAGGTTAGTGATTGAAACTGACCCTATGGAATGGGTAGCAAGCCCTGCCAAAGGCGTGTGGCGAAAGCCATTAGAGCGCGAGGCTAAAGAGTCGGGTCACACGACCAGCGTGGTTAAGTACGATCCTGAATCCTCTTTTTCTGAACACCCTCATCCTAATGGTGAAGAGATCTTTGTGTTAGAGGGCGTATTCTCTGATGAAACTGGAGACTTCCCCGCAGGCACCTATATTCGTAACCCTCCTGGTAGTGCTCACTCTCCATCAAGCAAGAGTGGCTGTACGATTTTGGTCAAATTGAATCAGTTCGATGATAGAGATTTGGCTCAGGTGAGAGTCGATACCAACCAAACTGAGTGGCTACCGGGTATCGGTGGCCTGCAAGTAATGCCGCTGCACGAGTTTGAGCATGAGCATGTCGCTTTGGTTAAGTGGCCTGTTGGTGAACGCTTTCAGCCGCACCGTCATTTTGGCGGTGAAGAGATCTTCGTGCTATCTGGGACTTTTCAAGATGAGCATGGCGTGTATCCAAAACACACTTGGATGCGCAGCCCACACATGAGTGGGCACTTTCCATTTGTAGAAGAAGAGACAGTGATTTTGGTTAAAACTGGCCATCTTCCTCTGTAAGTATTTTTCTATAAAGGCTCTTTGCTAGAGCAGATACAAAGATTCCCGCTTGATACTGTTAGATGAGTAACAAGCGGGAGTTAGGCAAGGTTAGGCTTTGAGTATTTACAACTAATAGGCTTTAGTAAGCGACACCGATTCTTTTATTGATGTGTTCGCCACCTTCAAGAACATCAAGCATCGCAATAGCGTAATCTGATACTGAAATCTTGCTGTTGCCTTCTGAATCCGTTAACAGTTGATCACCACCAATGCGATATTGAGACGTTGTTTCACCTGGGAAAATCTCCGCAGCTGGGCTCACAAAAGTCCACTGTACATCGCTGTTTGATTCTTTGAATACTTCCAGCGCTTCACCTTGAGCGAGAGCTTCCGCTTTGTACTCTTCAGGGAAGTCCGGCACCGTAACTAAAGTAACGTTTGGTGCAACTTCCAACGAGCCTGCGCCGCCGACCCACATTAAACGACGACCGCTCGGCAACTCTGATAGTAGTTTTTCTGCACTCTGTTTTACCAACTCATGGTTGCCAAGTGCACGCCCGCCAATTGAGGCAATCACCACATCGACATCAGACGTCACATCGTTGATCTTCGCTTGTGGATCTTGCAGATCGAAAGTACGCGCTTCGATGCCTTGCTGTTCCACTTTGCTTGTATCTCTCGCAATCGCGACAACTTCATGACCACGTGATGCGGCTTCTTGAGCTATGTGGCTACCAATCCAACCAGTTGCGCCTAATACTGCAATTTTCATAATGATTCTCCGTTAATTAATTCTGTGTTTCGACAACCATTGCAGTCTAATAGCTTGCTTAGGTGTGATAAATATCGCCAATTGATGTAGATTGTATCTACATAAGTTACTAATTAGCTCAGGTTCAGTGAAATGAGGCACGAGGGAGTACACATTGGATAGATTAAATGCGATGCGCAGTTTTGTTGAAGTAGCAAACTGTTCGAGTTTTACTCAAGCCGCTGATCACTTGGGTATGAGTCGGCTTCAGGTTTCGAGGCATGTTCAAGAGATTGAAAACTGGTTGAAACAAAGACTATTACACCGAACGACTCGCAAAGTCAGTTTAACCACAGCGGGTGAGGCGGCGTTGATTCGATGTGAGCGCATCCTGCATGAAGCTGCTGAGTTGGAAGTCAGTGCGCTTAATATGACAGATCAATTGTCGGGCGTTATTCGGATATCGGCTCCGATTGCATTGACACAACATCTACTGCTGGATGTGGTCGAAGCCTTCACAGAACTTCACCCGCAGGTGACCATAGAGCTGTTTGCTTCAGATCGCTTTACACAGTTGGTGGATGAGCGAATTGATATCGCACTTCGTTATACTGACTCCCCAGACGAGAGCCTCATCGCGCGTAAGTTGATGAAGATTGATTCGGTGATATGTGCCGCGCCTAGTTATCTTGAGCTGAACGCACCAATTGAAACCATATCAGATCTTAAAGATCACAACTGCTTTCGTCACTTAGACGTGTCAAAGTGGCAGTTTGTAAAAGACAACCAGCAGCATTCGGTTGATGTATCAGGCACGATCACAGCTAACGATGTTGGGGTCTTGGTTCAAGCCACTTGTCGCGGTAAAGGGATCGCAAGGTTACCATGTGACATCGCCAACCCAATCATTGAACGGGGTCAATTGGTTCCGATTTTGACTGAGTATGTGGTACCAACAAGTACCTTGTGGGCGGTGTACCTTTCGCGAAGCTACCAGTTGCCAGTTGTGCGTCAGTTCATTGATTTTGTGGCCGACACTTGGTCGCAGGACATTGTTCGACCAAGTTAGTTTGCCGTCATGCTCGTTAAGCTGCTCGGTACATTTCTTACTCTACAAAAACAAAAATCCGATACCAAAAGTGATATCGGATACGAACTCAATGTGGGGAGTTCTATAGGACGACGACTTTGAATGTGCTGCCTTTACACGGAACCGTGTACACCTTGATGGTCGTCTGTCAGCCTCAATGAAATCTCTGGAAGAGGTAGATAAAGCGTCTCAGTCATTCGAGACAGTATCTGGTCATACACTTGCGCGATAATGGTGGATATGTCGCTGGTTAACTCATACATAGCAGTAGCTGTAATTACACGTTGCTCACTGTCATGTATATCAGCAAGTGTCTGTAAAGCACGTGCTCCCGTTGGAGAGCCTAAGCTCAAAGGACAGATCAGCGCCAAGCGGTTTAAGTGTCTATGAATTTGATCGGCGTAGAACTTAGCACGTAGAAACTCATCTTGTTTATCCATATCAGGAATACACATTCTTAGCTTAGTGAGTGTCTCCATGGCATCCAAAACCTGTAGCCACTCCATGTGGTAATCATCAACCAGTTCAGTCTGCTCCGATTCCGTCAACCAAGTGATCATCAACTCGTCCATTAACAACATATTGTGACGAATGGTTTTTCCATGAATGAACTGGTTTCGTACCAAGCTTCGAGTTTGCCAATCGTTATGCATCGCCTTAATTTTGAGCTGATAAATACGGTACATCGGGCGCCCATCAAATGGACTTTTTTGGATGAGCCTGTTTGATGCGGTGATCATGGATTGATACAGAGTGTTTACTCGTTGTACCGATTCAGTCGATAGCTTACAGGTCAGCGCATAATGAGTCGCCGCGCGGTGTTTTCTCGAAAGCTGCAACAGTTCTCGAAGCAAGACTAAGGTTTCGAATTTTTGATCGTTTGATTTTTGGCGTTTCTGTGAGTAGTGAAACAGAGCATAAACTGAAGCCAAAACCACGATAGTTGAAATAAGCATAAACATAACGCACTCCTTGTATGTGAATACCTCCTTAGTGGTATGCGCTAAGCGTGCCAAAATAGAAAATTATTAATATTCAATAGCTTAAGTTTTGGTGCGTATGCGGGGTTGTCTAACTTGGTGCAATTTAGCCCTAAAATAGGGAGAGTTTGATGAGATATATTTGGATATCAATGAAATAGGTGGTCGTTATAAACGAAAAAGCCCCACTCACAGAGCAGGGCTTGAATTGAACTTTAACGTGTTGTTTCGTTTATGCCAGTTTTAGGTCGAACTGGTTACGGTAAGCAACCATGTCTTCGATAGTCAATACAGGCATGTTGTGCAGTTTGCCAAAAGCAACGATCTCTGGCGTTTTCGCCATTGTGCCGTCTGGGTTAGTCACTTCACATAGTACGCCTGCAGAAGGCAGACCAGCCATTTGCATCAGGTCAACGGTACCTTCAGTGTGACCACGACGAGCCAAGACACCACCTTTACGAGCGCGCAGTGGGAATACGTGACCTGGGCGCGCTAAGTCACTTGGTTTTGCACTTGGGTTAGCGGCAGTTTTGATCGTGGTTACGCGGTCAGCTGCAGAAACGCCAGTAGTTACACCCACTTTCGCTTCGATAGTCACTGTGAAAGCGGTTTGGTTAGCGCTGTTGTTATCAACAACCATTGGCGGTAGGTCAAGTTGGTTTGCTTGTTCGTCAGTTAGGCACAAGCAAACAATGCCGCTACATTCGCGGATCATCAGCGCCATCTGCTCATTAGTTAGGTGTTCTACTGAGTAGATGATGTCGCCTTCGTTTTCACGATCTTCATCGTCTAATAGAAGAACGCCACGACCTTCGCGTAGTGCTTGTAGTGCGTTTTCAACACGCTCAATTGGTTCGCCAAATTCGGCCAAAATTGAAGACTGATTCATGGTTTAACTCCTAAAATATCACCAGAATCAGGGCTTGTATGAGGGATGACAGCCAAACGACAGCGCGATCTATCACTAAGACAGATCGTCGTTCGCATGGTTTTATCCAAAACGAAATGCACCAACTCAATAGTATGAGTGGTGTGTTTCCATTCTCTCTCATCCGGACTATAACCGTCGGCTCTGGCATCTCACCAGATCTGCTGACCTCGACGAATCGAGCGCTCGCGGGCTTATCTATAGTTTTGCTACGTATATAGTGTTACTAAGGACATACCGCCGGTGGGGAATTTCGCCCCGCCCTGAGAATAAAAAATAAATTTGATTGGCTTTTGAGCTTGGTTTCAAAAGCACAGGAATGGTAATCCTTTCATGGGCATATGAAAAGGATAGCCCGCAAACTTTATGCAATTAGCGAACAGTTTGCTGATTAATTACCCGTTTTCGCGACATAAGTGTGTTCTACTGCAAAATTGATCACAGAGTAAATCACGGGATAAATAAGTAACAACGGCTATGTTTGCGGGGAAAAGAGACAATGGTTAAAAGCGTGTAGTTAATTGCATTCGGTGTGAATGTGGATGAGTGGAAAAATATGCGCAAGACATTGAATTTAGGTCATTTATAGAAATATCATTGCTAACTAAGCTTTCTGACAAAAATTTGATATTGAGGGTGATAAGGTGAGCTAGCATTCAACTTTTTCAACGCTAGCCTACTTCTATGAAACTCATCTTCTCCAATAAATCCAAGGGCTTATTACTTCTCGCTCTGAGCCTATATTGTCTATTGCCATTCTTTTTATTTGGTTCTGATTTTAACTTCTCGAATAAGGTAGATGAGTTTGTCGGCGCGCTGATCACTTATGTTACGTATTCTGCAGGTAGTCAGGGATTCCTTATTACTTTGCTAGTGCTCGGTATTATGCTCTTGAGACTGCGTTTACCCGCCTCTAAGTTGGTCAGTGTTGGAGTTCAACTGGTGATTCTGCTTGGCTTGAGCTTTGCCGCCAAGACTTACCTTAAACACGTGACCGAGAGTCCAAGGCCCTATGCTGTGTATTTAGCGGAGCAACAGGTCGTTGATTTACCAGAAGCATTTTATGAGTTGCCACTGCTCGCTAAGAATGACGCGATCGTGCAGATGTCGAGCGTGGTCAGTGATTGGCGAACGATTCATTGGCTCGGCGAAACAGACTATTCATTTCCTTCTGGGCATATGATCTTTGTTGGTATTTGCGTGGCGTTTTTTGGTGGTTTATTTTGGCAGGCGCGCAAGTTTATGTGGGTAGGTGCGTTGTTAATTTGGGCTGGAGGCGTGGCATATAGTCGAGTTTGGTTGGGTATGCATAGGCCAATTGATTTAGCAGCCTCGATTGCTTTTGCAGGTTTACTATATGGCTTAGTACCCGTGATATCAGCGAACAAGATAGAGCCCTATCTTCCATGTTGGTTTAAGTCATTTAGGGCATTTGGCTAGCTGAAAGCGGTGAAAGTTCAGTGATGAAGTCAGCTGTGATTCATCACTGATTCAATCCCAGTTCAGCCTGCTTTTTCTTCGTTAACCCAAGAGAAACGATCTTATGAGATTGAACGAGGTAGTATTTAAGCTCTTCGACGTCGAGCTGAGTATCGGTACATTGAATCCACTTCATCCCGCGAGAGGCGAAGTAGGGGGCAGGTCGATAACCGGGGGCGTCTTTTAAGAAGTCATAATTTTGATTAGAGGCTTTAAAAATACAAGCAGGCTGATCATCTGGACCCCATCCACCAATCGCAAACACCTTTCCACCCACTTTCCAAACATGAGAATTGTTCCACTGCATCACATACGTGGTCGCGGGTAACGCTTTGCAGAATTCATTAAATTGTTCGTAATCCATTAAGTCATCCTTTCCTAAGATCTTCTTTCATTATTGTCATCGACGCTTTGCCATTCGACAGGTTAACCTGCTAATCCTTGCCATATTGCTGTGACTCCACTAATTGAGCAGAGCAAAAGTGCTCCGATTCGAATTTGTTCTTTAGGCAGAGTTTGTGTAGTCATCAACGCCAGTTTATAGCCTAACCAAGCTGCTGGGAGCAGTGGTAAGGTAATAACCAAATGATGCAACGTAAAAAAGCCAATTGGGATCTGAACAACCAGCGAGATAATTGAGCTGAATACGAAGAAGGCAGACAGATTACCGCGTAGTTGATTGGCATCTTGGTGTTGCAGCAATAGCGCCATTGGCGGACCACCAATGCCTGAACTGGTACCAAAGAAGCCAGAGAAGAATCCTGCAATGCCCATTTTCGCTGGTGTCGGCTCTAATCTGAATGGAAGTAGGCTCACGATGACGGCAAACACAACCAGCAGGCCTAGCCATAAAGATAAGACACTGGTTGATACCATCACCAACAGTGCACCGCCAGCAAGTGAGCCCGGAATTCGACCAAGCAGCGCCACCTTGAGACCACCAATTGAAATATTGCTGCGGTGCTTCATGGCATTGAAGATAGAGATAAACAAACCGACTAAACAGATTGGGGCAGGGACATAATCTGGTGAAACAAGAAATAGTAACGGAGCCGCGACAATAGCTAAGCCAAAACCGATAGCGGTTTGAACGAAAGAGCCAACAAAAATGAGTGCCATTGCGATAATGACTGTCTGATCGAACAGTTCCATGTGCTATCAATCTGCAAATTGGATAAGAAGATAAATACTATAAATTAAAATAGCGTTGCCTGTCCCATATGTCGGCAAAATTTCTGTTAAAAGAGTAGTTTGTCGAGACGAATAGAAAAACGGCCACTCACTAAGAGCAGCCGTTTACTTTCATTAAGCCATTGCCATCTTAAGACGTTCAATTGGCTTATCATTAATTGGTAAATGGATAAGCGCAGCAGCAAAAGCCAGCACGACCGTAGACCACCAAATTGGTTCGTATGAGCCGTAATAATCGTAAATTCGACCGCCAACCCAAGCGCCCAAGAAGCTGCCGACTTGGTGAGTGAAAAATACCAAACCATACAGAGTCGATAGGTAACGCGCACCGAAGATCTGTCTTACTAGACCTGAGGTAAGTGGCACTGTACCCAACCAACAAAAACCAATCGCAGCACCAAAAATCGCTGCTGTAGATTCTGTTACTGGCAGAGTCACAAATGCGCCAATAACTACAGTTCGCACTAGATAAAGAGCCGACATTACATGACGCTTGCTGAATTTATCGCCCATTACGCCCCAAAAGTATGAGCCGAAGATGTTAAAGATACCGACATACGCAAGAGCCATAGCTGCACTACTAGCGGGTAGATCTTTGTCCGCCAAGTAACTTGGTAAGTGAGTTGCAATAAACATCACGTGGAAACCACAAACAAAGAAGCCTGCGTGGATAAGCCAGTATCCTTTGTGCGCAAAGGCTTCGGACAATGCTTGTTTCAGTGTCTGTGAATATTCTGCATTAGCAGTTTGTGTTTTTGCTGCGTTTTTCGACTTAGGAGCTCGCATGAACGGAGCAAACGAAATCATTAAGCAGCATAGTAATGCGAATACTTGCATTGCCGATTGCCAATCAAACTCGTTAAGCATGTACTGCGCACCGGGAATCACTGCGAACATACCAAATGAACCTGCAGCGGTTGTTAAACCAAAGGCTTTTGCAGCGTGTTCCGCAGGGACGACTTTTGCGACAGCACCAAGAACAATCACATAGCTTGTAGCACTCAAACCTAAACCGATCAGCGCGCCGAGAGAGATATATAGCATGCTCGATTCGGTAGAGATGGAAGTAAGAAGTAGACCTACGCCATAAGCACATGCGCCTGCGATGATAATGCGTCGAGCGCCCCATTTGTCGGCAGCCATACCAACAAACGGCTGAAAAACACCAAACAACAGGTTTTGCAGTGCGATCGCAAAGCTAAAGAACTCACGACCAGTGTTGAAGTGCTCGGAAATAGGCATCATGAAAATGCCGAACGATTGTCTGATCCCTAGACTGATGATTAATGTGCCGATCCCAAGCCATACCAGTAAGGGAAAGCGGAAAATACTCATTCTAATACTCTTAAATTAATGATGATGTGCAGACATGTCATGTTCACCCATGTCGTGGTGGTGTTCGTGCCCAGAATGCTCATGCGCAGACTGCTGGTGACACCCACTACTTACAGCGTGCTGAGCCAAAAGATCGAGCAATGGTTGGCTATGATGAACCACCACTAAACTGATGACCAAAAACAGAGTCATTCTGGCGAGCTGGGCAAAAAGAGATTGTGAAAACATAAGGGTTTTACATGCGCTCAATGTTGTAAGAAGGCGCGCATCTTAAAGAGAGTCTGCACATGAGACAAATGACGATTTGTGATTCAATCTATGCGTTTTGTGCATAGATAAGAGAGCATCAAACTTGCTTAGTGAAATCGAACCCTTAAGCCTGCCAGCTTGTTATATAGAGTGATATATAACGCATTGTAATCAATGGCTATTTATTGGGTTGTAAACAAAACAGTACGATTTGAGTTACATTGATCACACTCCATAAACTCGACATATTCCTTAAAAATCGTGACCCTAGTGCCGAAATCGCTTCAGGATGAGCGAGAAAAGTTTCGGAATTTAAGGGAGAGTCATCCAAATGGACAAAGATCATAACCTCAGAGAGAACCTGCTTGCATTAACCCTAGGTAGTGCATTGGTGTCGCTCGGTGTTATCTTTTTCAATCAAGTAGGGTTGCTGACTGGCGGTACTGCAGGGTTAGCTATCTTCATTACCAAGATCACAGAGCTTAGCTTTGGTCAGGTTTTCTTCGCGCTTAACTTACCTTTTTATATTTTATCTGTTACCCGTATGGGCTGGCGCTTTACGATCAATACCTTTATTGCTGTATCTATCGTTTCGTTCGCAGTTGATCATCTGTATCACGTTATTCAGATTGCAGAGATCAACAAGGTGTACGCAGCAATGCTTGGCGGCGGACTCATCGGTACAGGTATGCTGGTGATCTTTAGACATAAGATGAGCCTAGGTGGCTTCAACATCTTGGCTCTATACCTTCAAGAGCGTTTTGGTATTCGCGCAGGTAAGGTACAAATGGGCTTGGACTGTACTATTGTTATCCTGTCATTGTTTATCGTCGACATTTCACTGATTCTTCTGTCGGTATTAGGCGCGGTGGTGACCAATCTGATTTTGGCTATGAATCATAAGCCAGGTCGCTACCAACCAGTGGCGCCACAGCCTGCAAGCAGCAATTAAACTGAATGCCGTAAACAAGAAAAAGCCAGCGAGATTGCTGGCTTTTTCGTTTTCTACGTCTTGTTCCTAGGGGTATCTATACGTTGAATTAGAATTGTGGTTAACACTTGCCACAATTGCTGTCTGGTTTTAGGTCACAATCAATAACACTGCCGTGCTTGTCTAAAGATAGGTGACAGCACTCTTCAAATAACTTCTTGAGTTCTTCTCGGCTTCTCTGCACCTGCGACTTAATGGTCGAATAGCTCGTGTTTTGGCTTAGAGCGAGCTCTTTCTGACTTTGTCCCTCAATATCGACCGCAAGCAGAAGTGATGCGTTTTTCTCCGGAAGTGCTTGAATAAAGGGTTCAATGCACTGCGCTAGTTGCTGTTTAAATTCAGAGTTCTGATCAAGCTCTGCGAACCATAATTCCTCCGCATCTATGTTGCTGTCACGTTGATCGCGAGCACGCTTGCGATAGAAATCAATGATGGTGCGATTTGCTAACTGAAACAGCCAAGCCTTGATACTGTCGGACTCTTTTACTGTCTCCAGATTCTGATACGTTTTCAGCAAGATCTCTTGCAGTAGATCATCCACATCATCTGGCTGATTGACTTTTGAATGCAAGAAAGCCTTCAGTGCCTGTTGATACTCAGCCCAAACTTGTTCGAGACTCAGGCTCGCGACACTAGCACTGGTCATTGGCGCAACACTCATCTTTTAAGAAGTCGATAACACCATCAAGGCATTCATACTCTGCGACACAGAAAAGTGTGCGTCCCTCACGCCTTTGGCTGATTAGTCCAGCGGATGCAAGGCTAGAGATATGGTGAGAAAGAGTGGATCCTGGGATACCGAGCTCCTCTTGTAAGCCACCAACAGCGATACCGTGATAACCCGCTTTTACAACAGTCTTGTAGATAGATAAGCGAATAGGGTGGCCTAGCTCTTTTAATGCTTTAGCTACAGTTTCTAAGTTCATGATGGCTCCTCAAAATTTAATTCGATAATAGTCGAAATGAATGCTCATTTCAAACCACATCATGCAGTGTTCACTAAGTCATTGATCTTCAGCCTTTAATAAAAATATTTCGATATTTATCGAAATAATGCTTGATCAATCATTTTATATTTCTATAATTCGAGAATATTCGAAATGACATGGATTGAAGAAATATGAAATCTTCACTCTGTAAGTGCTCAACTTGGAGTTAATTATGAACAACGAAATACTCACAATGGCGAAAGAAGCCTTAGACATGTTCGCTTTCTTAGCAACCGAACTGATCATCCTTTTCTTAGCGATTAGCTACATTGTTGGTGTATTGCAGGAATTTCTGACACCAGAAAAGATTCAGTCGATCCTAAGCTCACGCAAAGGAAAAGGTTATGTTGTCGCGGCACTGCTTGGTGCAATCACACCATTCTGTTCTTGCTCAACCATTCCTTTCCTTAAAGGTTTGCTTAGAGCGCGAGCGGGTTTTGGCCCAATGATGGTGTTCTTGTTTGGCAGCCCACTGCTTAACCCTGTGATCATTGGCCTGTTTGTAGTGACCTTTGGTTGGAAAGTGGCGATGTTCTACTTTGCGATCGCAATGACAGTATCTGTTGTCGCGGGTTACGTTCTTGAGAAGCTTGGCTTTGAACGTTACGTGAAACCAGAAGCGTACGAATCAGCTGGCGCGTCAAGCTGTGGAACTACTTGCGGAGATTCAGCACCAAAAGTTGAGAAAAAAGAGTCGTCTTGCGGAACATCTTCATGCGGTGAACCGGCACCAGTAATGGCAAAAGAGACATCATGCTGTGGCACCAAAGAAGAACCAAAAGTAGAAGTATCATGCTGCTCTGCAGATGGTACGGCAACTGCGAAAGTTGTAGAGAAGAAAGAACCAAGCCGTTGGATGCGAATCTGGCTATCGACTTGGAAAGACTTTAAACAAGTGTTCCCTTATCTAATGATGGGTATCGCGATTGGTTCATTCATCTATGGCTTTATTCCAACGGACTTGATTGCTGAATACGCAGGTGAAGGCAAGTGGTACGCGATTCCTATCGCAGCGGTTATTGGTATTCCACTATACATTCGTGCAGAGGCCGTAATTCCTTTGAGTGCAGCTCTCGTGCAGAAAGGTATGGCGCTTGGTTCAGTAATGGCATTGATTATTGGTAGTGCGGGTGCAAGTTTGACCGAAGTGATTCTACTGAAATCTATCTTCAAGAATCAGATGATTGCAGCGTTCCTATTCGTGATTCTAAGCATGGCGATTGGTGCTGGTTACCTATACACATTTATGTTTGGTTAACAAGTTAGCCTAAATAGAAAGATAACCGTAGATAGATAAAAATCTATGTCGAAAGAGCTCACCGAGGTGGGCTCTTTTTTTATGGTCAAGAGAGGCTATTTTTAGTCAAAATATGCTTGTTCTATGTGTTCAACCAATTGAGATGGATTACTTTCGTCAAGCTGTATTGAACGGGAAATGACTTTACTCACTTCAATGTTGTTTCGAATCAAATCGGTGTTCTGTTTAGCGATTCGAACTCCCTCCTAAAGCTACACTTTTTATAGCAGTACATTTTGTGCTGAGTCAGTTAGCGGTTTAGAGATAGGAGGGAATATGTTCGCAATACACAGGGAGTATGAGTTAAAGAACCAGCAAGATTGTCATGCACACATTCAGGTAAATCCAACAGGCAATCTAGAATTTGAAATTTTGGAATCTCATGAGCACCACAATACCGACTTCAATCATCTATCATTTGAATTTGAGGAAGGTAACATCAAAGTGCTAGGGCAAGATCAAGGTGGTAAGCATTGTGATTGGCAGCTGCTATTAGCAGAGAAAGATGCAAAAGAGTTGAATCATCTCGTTGTACTCGCGACAGAGCAGTATGAGACGCTAATGCGAGATTTGTTTTGAAAGCTGGTATTGATGAGTTATCAATATGCTTAAAGTCAAAGCCCGGTGAAATACCGGGCTTTGTTATATGAAGGTCTTGTAACGAGGTTAGAAACCGCGAATATCCAATTCGTTATTAATCAACACAACACATTGGGAAGCAAACAACATGTTAGGGCCTAGACTGATTTTCTCAGTCCCTAGGCGTTTTAAGCTGTTGTAACTCTTCTTTGGCATTGGGATGTGGTCAGTCAATAAGAAGCAAGGATTGTCTGCAATCTCGGCATCGCGGATAAATTCGCCTTTCTTATCCATCATATAAAGCTGGTGGTCTTCGGACAGTTCTTTTACTAGCTTCTCGAAACTGATAGTTCGAACGGTAATCCCCGGCTCAACTTGACGAGTCTCCTCTTTACCCATGCCTTGAGACGCATCAACAGCACGAACAACGGCGGCTAAGAGTGCGCTCTCGTGGAAACCACCAATATTGGTGATGGCGTTTGAATCTACGGTAATAGTACGAGAAAAGTCTTTGGTACTTTCCAACACAAGATGAACGGTAACATCTTTACGATGAGATTGAGCAACGAAGATGGTGTTCATCAACGTGTGTGCCAATATCTCTGTATGAGCTTCTTGACCAACGCCTTCCAAAATCAATTTGCTTTCAGTTGGTGCTGCACGAGCACGCAATACGAATGAACGCATGAAATGTACCTTTCTAGTTATACGGAGCGAATCGAGTTCTCTAAGTCAGTATCAATGATTAACTAACTTGTCGCGGTATGTAACTCCTTTCTCTAAGCTAAGTCAATTAACCAAAGCAGTTTTAAGTACCTTTATTGTTTTTATACGTAGTAAATAGATGGTTAACACATTTAAACATCTAACCGGTTGAGAACCTGTTAGGAGAAATAGAGAATGGCCATCATCTGATATCAAGGAGTTATCAATGGAACTGCAGAAAATCAATAAAGAAGAATATAGGAAGAAGATGAACGTACTGCTAATCGGATTAGTAGCGTCTCTTGCGATTAGTGCGATTGGGTTCGGTGCACTTTTGATTGAGCTGTTTGGTGTTAAGGAGAGCATTGCTGGCGAATCGACAGGCAACTTTCACTTAAACTTGTTTGGGGTCGTTCTGGCGATTGCGTTAAATGCCTTTATCGCATCGAAGATCAAAACCCATCCTTACCTTAATGAGGCTGTGTACGTTTGGAACTTAAAACAGATACACAACCAGATATATAGAAAGCTGAAGAAGATTAAAGCCGCGGCAGATGAGGGTAATCGAAACGCACTTACCGTTCTTTACTTCTACTATACGACGCAAAAGCAAGTCTATGAGCTCGATAACAACACACTTACAATGAATTCGGTTGATTCTTCGATAGATCATATAAAGAAAGAAGCAGAAAAGTGGAGCTTTGAACTGAGTCTGTCTGATTTTAGCAAAGAATTAGTGGCCGAATTTTAGTTGTAGAGTGCGTTTTCGGTGGATGTATAGCCAAAATTAATGGCTTTTGAATTAAAAATAATCATGTAAGCACTTTTTTCGATTTTTTATTAAAAAAGGGGTTGCCAAGTTTTAGATGATCTCTATAATGCCGCCTCACTGACACGGCAGACGCCACAAGGCTTCAGCGGTGATCAGTAAGACGAAAATTCGAAAGAAATTAATTTTCAAAAAAGTGTTTGACACTGAAGATTAAATCGCTAGAATGCACGTCCGCTTTGAGAGGTTTCTTTGTAAAAAGAAAGTTTCAATAAGCAAAAGCTCTTTAACAATTTAAACCTATCAATCTGTGTGGGCACTCGTTGATGAATATCACTAAGTTTGTTTTCGCTTTTATAAGCAAAGGCAAACAGATTCTTCGGAATCAAAATGATTTCAATGAACTGAGTGACCAATTCGAATTGGTACAGCCTTGAGCTGTTTGATTTCACTTTTTAAAGTGAAAACCAATAAGAGCACAGTCAATTCACTATCGTTAGATAGAATCAGTATTCATTGAGTCACAAAATCTTAAATTGAAGAGTTTGATCATGGCTCAGATTGAACGCTGGCGGCAGGCCTAACACATGCAAGTCGAGCGGAAACGAGTTATCTGAACCTTCGGGGAACGATAACGGCGTCGAGCGGCGGACGGGTGAGTAATGCCTAGGAAATTGCCTTGATGTGGGGGATAACCATTGGAAACGATGGCTAATACCGCATAACGCCTACGGGCCAAAGAGGGGGACCTTCGGGCCTCTCGCGTCAAGATATGCCTAGGTGGGATTAGCTAGTTGGTGAGGTAATGGCTCACCAAGGCGACGATCCCTAGCTGGTCTGAGAGGATGATCAGCCACACTGGAACTGAGACACGGTCCAGACTCCTACGGGAGGCAGCAGTGGGGAATATTGCACAATGGGCGCAAGCCTGATGCAGCCATGCCGCGTGTATGAAGAAGGCCTTCGGGTTGTAAAGTACTTTCAGCAGTGAGGAAGGGGGTGTCGTTAATAGCGGCATCTCTTGACGTTAGCTGCAGAAGAAGCACCGGCTAACTCCGTGCCAGCAGCCGCGGTAATACGGAGGGTGCGAGCGTTAATCGGAATTACTGGGCGTAAAGCGCATGCAGGTGGTTTGTTAAGTCAGATGTGAAAGCCCGGGGCTCAACCTCGGAACTGCATTTGAAACTGGCAAACTAGAGTACTGTAGAGGGGGGTAGAATTTCAGGTGTAGCGGTGAAATGCGTAGAGATCTGAAGGAATACCAGTGGCGAAGGCGGCCCCCTGGACAGATACTGACACTCAGATGCGAAAGCGTGGGGAGCAAACAGGATTAGATACCCTGGTAGTCCACGCCGTAAACGATGTCTACTTGGAGGTTGTGGCCTTGAGCCGTGGCTTTCGGAGCTAACGCGTTAAGTAGACCGCCTGGGGAGTACGGTCGCAAGATTAAAACTCAAATGAATTGACGGGGGCCCGCACAAGCGGTGGAGCATGTGGTTTAATTCGATGCAACGCGAAGAACCTTACCTACTCTTGACATCCAGAGAACTTAGCAGAGATGCTTTGGTGCCTTCGGGAACTCTGAGACAGGTGCTGCATGGCTGTCGTCAGCTCGTGTTGTGAAATGTTGGGTTAAGTCCCGCAACGAGCGCAACCCTTATCCTTGTTTGCCAGCGAGTAATGTCGGGAACTCCAGGGAGACTGCCGGTGATAAACCGGAGGAAGGTGGGGACGACGTCAAGTCATCATGGCCCTTACGAGTAGGGCTACACACGTGCTACAATGGCGCATACAGAGGGCAGCCAACTCGCGAGAGTGAGCGAATCCCAAAAAGTGCGTCGTAGTCCGGATTGGAGTCTGCAACTCGACTCCATGAAGTCGGAATCGCTAGTAATCGTAGATCAGAATGCTACGGTGAATACGTTCCCGGGCCTTGTACACACCGCCCGTCACACCATGGGAGTGGGCTGCAAAAGAAGTGGGTAGTTTAACCTTCGGGAGGACGCTCACCACTTTGTGGTTCATGACTGGGGTGAAGTCGTAACAAGGTAGCCCTAGGGGAACCTGGGGCTGGATCACCTCCTTATACGAAGATATTCACGATAAGTGTCCACACAGATTGATACGGTTTAGAAAGTAAAGAGATGAAGATATCCCAATATCTTCAACCAATTTGCTTCTGCTTTTTAAAGCGGAAACAAACTTAGTGTCCCGTTCGTCTAGAGGCCTAGGACACCGCCCTTTCACGGCGGTAACAGGGGTTCGACTCCCCTACGGGATACCATTGGGTCGTTAGCTCAGTTGGTAGAGCAGTTGACTTTTAATCAATTGGTCGCAGGTTCGAATCCTGCACGACCCACCATTTCTTCTTTTAGAAAGCTAATATGTTTTCAAAAAAGAAACTCAAGATGGGGCTATAGCTCAGCTGGGAGAGCGCCTGCCTTGCACGCAGGAGGTCAGCAGTTCGATCCTGCTTAGCTCCACCATTCTTGAGGAATTCTTCTCCACGAGGAATTAAAACTAATGTGGGCGATTAGCTCAGTTGGGAGAGCACCTGCCTTACAAGCAGGGGGTCACTGGTTCGAGCCCGGTATCGCCCACCATCTTTAAGTGCATTAGAGATAGTGCTTTTAAAAATGGTTTTCATTAGCTAGTCATTAGCGAAAGAAACTTGCTCTTTAACAATTTGGAAAGCTGACTGATTACTTAATTGGTTTTCACTTTAAAAAGTGAAATCAAACAGCTCAAGGCTGTGATTAAGTTAATCAAATTAAAAGTTCTCAATGTTTATCTTTAGATAAACACAACACAAACACATTCAAGTGTCTTGTATTCGATTCAAATTTAATTTGAATCACCATTGAGTCCGGCAAACACGTAATGAGAACTAACCCTTCTTATTACAACCAAAAACCTTGGTGATTTATCATCAACTCGAAACTTCTTCGGGTTGTATGGTTAAGTGACTAAGCGTACACGGTGGATGCCTTGGCAGTCAGAGGCGATGAAGGACGTATTAACTTGCGATAAGCCCAGATTAGGTAGTAAAAACCTTTTGAGTCTGGGATTTCCGAATGGGGAAACCCACTTACATAAGTAAGTATCTTGTTGTGAATACATAGCAACAAGAGGCAAACCGGGGGAACTGAAACATCTAAGTACCCCGAGGAAGAGAAATCAACCGAGATTCCGAAAGTAGCGGCGAGCGAAATTGGATTAGCCCTTAAGCTTTTAATGATGCAGGTGAAGGCTCTGGAAAGTGCCGCAATAAAGGGTGATAGCCCCGTAACCGACACATCATAATCAGTGAAATCGAGTAGGGCGGGACACGTGATATCCTGTCTGAATATGG
>NZ_JCBDGU010000051.1:0-40860 GCF_059834255.1 Vibrio sp. R11-SG3-ISO9 | reverse complement strand
CTAGCGATTCCGACTTCATGGAGTCGAGTTGCAGACTCCAATCCGGACTACGACGCACTTTTTGGGATTCGCTCACTCTCGCGAGTTGGCTGCCCTCTGTATGCGCCATTGTAGCACGTGTGTAGCCCTACTCGTAAGGGCCATGATGACTTGACGTCGTCCCCACCTTCCTCCGGTTTATCACCGGCAGTCTCCCTGGAGTTCCCGACATTACTCGCTGGCAAACAAGGATAAGGGTTGCGCTCGTTGCGGGACTTAACCCAACATTTCACAACACGAGCTGACGACAGCCATGCAGCACCTGTCTCAGAGTTCCCGAAGGCACCAATCCATCTCTGGAAAGTTCTCTGGATGTCAAGAGTAGGTAAGGTTCTTCGCGTTGCATCGAATTAAACCACATGCTCCACCGCTTGTGCGGGCCCCCGTCAATTCATTTGAGTTTTAATCTTGCGACCGTACTCCCCAGGCGGTCTACTTAACGCGTTAGCTCCGAAAGCCACGGCTCAAGGCCACAACCTCCAAGTAGACATCGTTTACGGCGTGGACTACCAGGGTATCTAATCCTGTTTGCTCCCCACGCTTTCGCATCTGAGTGTCAGTATCTGTCCAGGGGGCCGCCTTCGCCACTGGTATTCCTTCAGATCTCTACGCATTTCACCGCTACACCTGAAATTCTACCCCCCTCTACAGTACTCTAGTTTGCCAGTTTCAAATGCAGTTCCGAGGTTGAGCCCCGGGCTTTCACATCTGACTTAACAAACCACCTGCATGCGCTTTACGCCCAGTAATTCCGATTAACGCTCGCACCCTCCGTATTACCGCGGCTGCTGGCACGGAGTTAGCCGGTGCTTCTTCTGCAGCTAACGTCAAGAGATGCCGCTATTAACGACACCCCCTTCCTCACTGCTGAAAGTACTTTACAACCCGAAGGCCTTCTTCATACACGCGGCATGGCTGCATCAGGCTTGCGCCCATTGTGCAATATTCCCCACTGCTGCCTCCCGTAGGAGTCTGGACCGTGTCTCAGTTCCAGTGTGGCTGATCATCCTCTCAGACCAGCTAGGGATCGTCGCCTTGGTGAGCCATTACCTCACCAACTAGCTAATCCCACCTAGGCATATCTTGACGCGAGAGGCCCGAAGGTCCCCCTCTTTGGCCCGTAGGCATTATGCGGTATTAGCCATCGTTTCCAATGGTTATCCCCCACATCAAGGCAATTTCCTAGGCATTACTCACCCGTCCGCCGCTCGACGCCGTTATCGTTCCCCGAAGGTTCAGATAACTCGTTTCCGCTCGACTTGCATGTGTTAGGCCTGCCGCCAGCGTTCAATCTGAGCCATGATCAAACTCTTCAATTTAAGATTTTGTGACTCAATGAATACTGATTACATTACATAGTAATGTTGAATTGACTGTGCCGAATCTTACGATTCGAATTGGTCACTCAGTTCATTGAAATCATTTTGATACCGAAGTATCTGTTTGCCTTTGCTTATAAAAGCGAAAACAAACTTAGTGATATTCATCAACGAGTGCCCACACAGATTGATAGGTTCTAATTTTTAAAGAGCTTTACTTTTTTGAGGCTTACCTCTCAAAGTGGACGGCCATTCTAGCGAATTAACATTCAGTGTCAAACACTTTTTGAAAATTAATTTCTTTTGAATTTTCGTCTTACTGATTACTGCTGAAGCCTTGTGGCGCCTGCCGTGTCAGTGAGGCGGCATTATAGAGATACCTAAGAACTTGGCAACTACTTTTTCATAAAAATTGAATAAATAGGGGTTAACTGCCTAATAGTTCATCAAAACCAAAAAAAGAGAGCATTTCTGCTCTCTTTTTGAACGAATTAATACGCTTTTAGTTAAATAAATGCGTAGGCATCAGCGTACATATGCTCGCGTTTCGCATCTTTTTTCTCAGTAAATTGTTCTCTTGCAGCGCCTGCCATTTCAAAACGACCTGCTATATAGATGTCGTAATCAGCCAGAGACTCAAAGTTATGGTTAATTGCTTCTAGCACATTACCGGTTTGACCGTTCCATGCTGCTGGTGCGTCTTCTACTACTGGCACGAAGTGAACATTGCTGTGCTTTTCTGCAATCTCAGTTAGTTCTGCTTTCGCGTAAAGCTGGCGCTCATCTTTAGCCCCCCAGTATAGGTGAATCTCTTTTTGGCTATTCTGGGCGATACAGTGATCAAGAATAGAACGTACGTAACTGAAACCCGTACCACCAGCTACTAGTAATAGTGGACGATCGCTCTCTTCTTTTACCCAAGCGTCACCGTGAGGCGCATCAATCGCGATATCTCCATCTTCTGCTAGCGCTTTCTGCATAGCTTCTACTACTTCGAGCGCGTAAGCGTTATGTTCTGCGGCACCGATATGTAGCTCTAGTTCACCTTCGTGACGGCAAGGGCTGCTCGCAATTGAGAATGGACGCTTATCTTTCTCGCCCATCTCTACCATAAGGTATTGACCAGCTTTAAATGCTACTGGTGTTTCTGGGTGAAGTAGAATCTGGTACGTGTTACACGCCAACGGCTCGATAGACTTCACTTTACATTTAATTGTCATGCTATTCCTCTCACAGACCTTTAATCAGCAAAGGTCAGGACTAAATTACTTTCTGCTATTGCTTGGCAAGCGAAGATCCACCCTTGTTGCTGCTCTTTCTCTGTAAGCATCGGCTCAAGGTGGTAACTGACTTGCCCTTCTAGTTTTTTGCACATGCACATCGCACAAGCGCCGACTTGGCAACGGTTAGGGAAGTTAATGTTGCTGTTGAGCGCAGCATCCAACACCGTTTGCCCTTTTTCTATATCGAAGGTGATATTTTCTGGATACAAGACTACTTGGTAGCTCATAAGATTCCTAGTTGTTCCCAGATACTATCAACTTTTTCGACAATCTTTGGATCTTTTGTAATGGGTGTGCCCCACTCGCGTCGACACTCTTGACCTTGAATCTTATTCGTCGCATCCAATCCCATACGAGACAGTGAAGATGGTTGTGATTCAAAAATCGTATCGCGCGCCGGATCCATTCGCGTGGTGATCGCCCAGATAATATCGTTCCAATCACGAACATTAACGTCGCCATCACACACAATTACGAACTTGTTATCAGCAAACTGCTGCCAGATGGTTTCCATAACCTCTTTTGCATGATGCGCCTTCGCCTTCTCAATCGAAACCACGACCATGCTGCTATTGTTATTTTGCAGATGGATATCGATGATTTCTGGATGAGCTTGCTTGATCTGTTTTAGCGCTTGCTCGCATACCGGCTTGTCTTCACTTACAGCAGAAGCTTCAGGAGACAGTTCAAGCTCAGCATCCCACTTCTTGGTGATATCCAGCCCCATCTTAGAGCCTAAGCCAACAACTGGAGATGCAAAGTCGAGAGAATCAATAGGGGTGCTTTCTATCATCAATGTGTCACGCTTAGGGCTCATATGTTCCGCCATCGCTGCAGTGACTTCAGACCAATCACGTGCATTAACACTCTCATCGCAAACCAGTACAAACTTGGTGTACATGAACTGACGTAAGAAAGACCATACCCCCATCATCACGCGCTTTGCATGACCCGGGTACTGTTTCTTCATGGTCACTACTGCCATTCGGTATGAACACCCTTCAGGCGGTAGGTAGAAATCTTCAATTTCAGGGAACTGCTTTTGCAGAATTGGCACGAACACTTCGTTCAGCGCAACACCTAATACTGCAGGCTCATCTGGCGGACGGCCTGTATAGGTGCTGTGATAAATAGGGTCTTTACGCATGGTGATATGAGTAATGGTAAACACATGGTGTTTTTCTTTCTCATTGTAGTAACCGGTGTGATCACCATATGGACCTTCATCAGCAAACTCGTTCGGGTCGATATAACCTTCCATCACAATCTCTGCGCTGGCTGGCACTTCTAGATTATTGCTAACCGACTTAACCACTTCTGTTTTGCTACCACGTAGCAGACCTGCAAACGCATATTCGGAAAGCGTATCTGGCACTGGTGTTACCGCACCTAATATAGTGGCTGGGTCTGCACCAAAAGCAACTGATACTGGGAATGGCTTACCTGGGTTGGTCTCCATCCAGTCTCGAAGATCGAGTGCTCCACCTCGGTGAGCAAGCCAACGCATAATAATCTTGTTCTTACCTATCTTCTGTTGACGATAGATACCCAAGTTTTGGCGTTTCTTATTTGGCCCACGAGTAACCGTCAAGCCCCAGGTTAGTAGTGGTGCGACATCGTCCGCCCAGCAGCTCATTACCGGAACTTTATCGAGATCAACCTCGTCACCCTGCCAAACGATCTCTTGGCACGATGCTTTACGCAGGCGCTTGGCTGGCATATTTAAGACTTGTTTAAAGACTGGGATTTTTTCTATCGCATCTTTAAAACCTTTTGGCGGCTCTGGCTCTTTAAGATAAGCCAGTAACTTACCTACTTCGCGTAACTCTTTAACGTCCTGACGCCCCATACCGATAGCCACACGCTCAGGCGTACCAAATAAGTTGGTCAACACAGGCATGTTATAGCCAATTGGGTTTTCGAATAGTAATGCAGGACCACCAGCACGTAATGTACGATCGCTGATCTCTGTCATTTCATAATCGGGGTCGACAGGGTGAGAAATGCGCTTTAGCTGACCAATCCCTTCTAGGTGATCAATAAAGTCGCGTAAATCCTTATAACTCATAGGGCTTCTAATGCTGATTAATCTGCAAGCAGTATAACAAAAAGGGGCATCCTGAGATCCCCCTTTTTAGTAAGGTTATTGCGAGGTAAAACCCAGTTACGGTAGCACTTTCTGGATTACAGAGCTTTTAACTTGTGGGTTATCGTTAACTAAGTCTTGTAGCCACCCCGTGTGACCTTGTTTAGCTAACTCACGTGCGACCAACGAGGCTTCGTCTGCTATCGCCATGCGAGAGACTAGAAATGCTTTTACCTCTTCCGAGAGTGGGTTCACTCTTGTGAGTAAGGTGATCGCTTCTTCTTTTAGGCGTGGGTTCTTAGTTGCTGCCATCACCTGCTCCAATGCGAAAGGTTCTTTGCTTTCAGCCAAACGTACTAGCTCTGCTTGACTATGATAGTCGGCTTTCATCTTCCAAAGGATTTGGTAGACCTCAGGGTCTTCGCTGACTTGTGCCAAGCGTACTACCACTTCTGTTGATGGTAACCAACTCACGATTGGCGACTCGGTTAACTGTTTAGCTAGGTAATCCACCGCCTCTGGAGACAAACTATCGAGCTCACGAACTAACAATGCTTCTCGCGTTTGAACCTGATGGTCCGCTCCTGTTAGCCACGACTTTAAGTCGAGATCTTTCTTTTCAGCATTTAATACAAATACCAGGGTATTTTGGTCTTCGCGGAACTGTTTGATAAGACGGTTAGCAATCGATGGGTAGTTAAATGCAGGAACCGTAAATTCGTAGCCATCACCACGTTCTAAAACTTGGTAGGTAGGGGTAATCGCGAGCTGTTGCTCGACAAAGATCGACATCTTAGGAGTAAGAACGATACCTTGCTGCTCTATCTTTTTGAGTAGCTGAAAGCGAGCCACTTCCTGCTGGGGAAAGGTAAGACGCTCAAGGGCAAAGCGCAATGAGTTCACTTCATCGCGCATCACTAACTCTAGAAACTCTGAGGTCTTTTGTTTTACTTGGTCATTCTCCAGCCATGTTTCGACTGTTTGAGGAGACATCTCTGTCGCGAACGATACGCTGACAGGTGTAAATAACAGTGAAATAGACAGGAGTATTGACGACAACAGTCCATGTTGCATTTTAACTTCCTTGTAACACTTTTGGTTATTCTGCAAGCTACTCGCCAAAAATGCAAATAAAAAGCGCTACCAGTGGCAGCGCTTCATAGTCGTTCTAGATAACGATATCTAACTTATTGACGACGCATTGCGTCGAAGAACTCATCGTTGGTCTTCGTCATCGCTAGCTTGTCGATCAGGAATTCCATTGCATCGATTTCGCCCATTGGGTGAACAATCTTACGTAGGATCCACATCTTCTGCAGCTCATCGTTCTTCGTCAGTAGCTCTTCACGACGAGTACCTGAACGGTTAAAGTCGATAGCAGGGAAGACACGCTTCTCAGCGATCTTACGGTTCAAGTGGATTTCCATGTTACCTGTACCCTTGAACTCTTCGTAGATAACTTCGTCCATCTTAGAACCGGTATCAACCAGTGCAGTTGCTAGGATAGTTAAGCTACCACCCTCTTCTACGTTACGTGCAGCACCGAAGAAACGCTTAGGACGGTGTAGTGCGTTCGCATCCACACCACCAGTCAGTACTTTACCTGATGAAGGTACTACGGTGTTGTATGCACGTGCTAGACGAGTAATAGAGTCAAGTAGGATAACAACGTCTTTCTTGTGTTCAACAAGACGTTTCGCTTTCTCGATAACCATTTCTGCAACTTGTACGTGGCGAGATGCTGGCTCATCGAAAGTCGATGCAACTACTTCACCTTTAACTAGGCGTTGCATCTCGGTTACTTCTTCTGGACGCTCATCGATAAGAAGTACCATTAGCTCACACTCTGGGTGGTTGTGAGCAATGCTTTGTGCAATGTTCTGAAGCAACATTGTCTTACCCGCTTTAGGCGGAGCAACAATCAGACCACGCTGACCTTTACCAATTGGTGATGCAAGGTCAAGTACACGTGCTGTGATGTCTTCAGTAGAACCGTTACCGCGCTCCATAACCATACGCTCGTTAGCGTGTAGAGGGGTAAGGTTTTCAAATAGGATTTTGTTACGAGCGTTATCTGGTTTGTCGTGGTTTACCGTGTTTACTTTAAGCAGTGCAAAGTAACGTTCGCCATCTTTAGGTGGGCGAATCTTTCCGGCAATTGAGTCACCAGTACGTAGGTTGAAACGACGAATCTGACTTGGCGATACGTAAATGTCATCAGGACCAGCTAGGTATGAGCTGTCTGCGCTACGTAGGAAACCAAAACCGTCTTGCAGAATTTCTAGAACACCATCACCGAAGATGTCTTCACCACTTTTTGCATGTGCTTTAAGGATGGAGAAGATAATGTCCTGTTTTCTTAGACGAGCTAGGTTTTCTAGGCCTAGGCTTTCGCCAAGTTTAACAAGTTCAGATACAGGTCTGTTCTTCAGTTCTGTAAGATTCATTGTGGTGGATGCTTGTTTAGTCAAAATAAGATCTGTTTTCTAGTTAAGAGGGATTCGGTCACAGGATCGACCAAGAAGAGAAATTTGTTCAATTAACGTGCGATAAATTATCACTAAAACTAAGCCTAGTCTATAGCTTAGAAAAAACAAAACCGTGCATTTGTTAACTGCACGGTTTCTTTTTATTGCTTGCCTATTATAGGTTCGCGTCTAGGAACTCTTTCAGTTGAGTTTTAGACAGAGCACCAACTTTAGTTGCTGCTACGCCACCATCTTTGAAAAGAAGTAGCGTTGGAATACCACGGATACCAAACTTAGGTGGTGTACCCGCGTTTTGGTCGATATTCAGTTTACCGATAGTGAGCTTGCCTTCGTACTCGTCGGCGATTTCATCAAGAATCGGCGCAATCATTTTACATGGACCACACCATTCCGCCCAAAAATCAACAAGAACCGGGCCTGCAGCGTTGATTACGTCGTTATCAAAACCTTCATCAGTAAGCTGCAAAATCTTATCACTCATCTTCCACTCCAATGTGTTTTTTAGAACTGGTTGGATGATAACCAGTAAATAGATGCCCTATTGGAATGTATTTACTTTCGTATTGCAAGCTTAAGCTGATATTCTATAGCTATGAAAAAGACGCATATCACAGAGCAAAAGTTCGCCGATTTGGATTTAAACGCCCAAGTCATTGAAGGATTGGAGAAAAAAGGGTTCGAATATTGTACCCCAATTCAAGCCTTGGCGCTGCCGGTACTGCTCACCGGCCAAGACATCGCAGGCCAGGCCCAAACGGGCACTGGTAAAACGCTCGCGTTTCTTACTGCTACCTTTAACCACCTGCTAAATACGCCTGAACACGAAGGTCGTAAGCCAAATCAGCCTCGTGCGATTATTATGGCTCCGACGCGCGAGCTAGCGATTCAGATCTTTAACGATGCTGAGCCTCTTATCGCGAGTACTGATATTAAAGCGGCACTTGCCTACGGTGGCGAGAGCTACGATAAGCAGTTAGCAAAGCTAGAAGACGGTGTAGACGTTCTGATCGGTACTACTGGCCGTATCATCGACTTCTACAAGCAGAAGGTATTTAACCTGAACCACATCCAAGCCGTTGTACTGGATGAAGCGGACCGTATGTTCGACCTTGGTTTCATTAAAGACATCCGTTTCTTGTTCCGTCGTATGCCTGAGCCAAAAGATCGCCTGAACATGCTGTTCTCTGCGACGCTGTCTTACCGCGTACAAGAGTTGGCGTTCGAGCACATGCACAATCCTGAGCATGTTGTGGTTGAACCTGAGCGTAAAACTGGTCACCGTATCAAAGAAGAGCTGTTCTACCCATCAAACGAACACAAGATGGCACTACTGCAAACTCTGATCGAAGAAGAGTGGCCTGAGCGTGCAATCATCTTTGCCAATACTAAGCACAAGTGTGAATCTGTATGGGGCCACCTAGCAGCTGACGGTCACCGTGTTGGCCTACTAACGGGTGATGTACCTCAGAAGAAACGTGAAAAAATCCTTGAGCAATTCACTAAGGGTGAAGTTGACCTATTGGTTGCAACCGACGTTGCGGCACGTGGCCTACATATTCCTCAAGTAACTCACGTATTCAACTTCGATCTACCTGACGATTGTGAAGATTACGTTCACCGTATCGGCCGTACTGGCCGTGCTGGTGCAAGTGGTCACTCAATCAGCTTCGCTTGTGAAGATTACGCAATTAACCTTCCAACAATCGAAGAGTACATTGAGCACGCAATCCCAGTATCTGACTACGATGCTTCGGCACTTATTGAAGATCTGCCAGCACCATTGCGCCTGCGCACGCGTAACCCGCAACAGCGCCGCTCAAACAACGGTGGTTCTCGTAACGGCAACCGTAAGCCGAACCAAAACCGTCGTCCACGCCAGCCGCGTCATAACAAGGAAGCTTAAACGCCTATGACTCAAACAGTGTCACCCCCGCTATACGCTGCTATCGACCTCGGGTCGAACAGTTTTCATATGCTCGTTGTGCGTCATATCGATGGCAGCGTCCAAACCATGGCCAAGATTAAGCGCAAAGTTCGTTTAGCTGCCGGCTTAGATGAAAATAATGCTCTTAGCTTAGAGGCTATGCAGCGAGGTTGGGATTGTTTGAGTCTCTTTGCTGAGCGACTTCAAGATATTCCTACTGAGAACATCCGTATTGTGGGTACTGCTACTCTGCGTACCGCAACCAACGTGGATATTTTCTTAGAGAAAGCGAACCAGATTCTTGGTCACGACATTAATGTTATCTCTGGTGAAGAAGAAGCTGCGACCATCTATAAAGGCGTAGCGCACACCTCGGGTGGTAGCGGTCGTCGTTTAGTCGTCGATATTGGTGGCGCAAGCACCGAGATGATTATCGGTGAAGGTTTCTCTGCCAAAGCACTAACTAGCCTAAAAATGGGCTGCGTGACATGGCTTGAGCGCCACTTTAAAGATCGCCAACTGACGGCAAGCAACTTCGAGCACGCAATTGATGCTGCTAAAGCGACACTAGAGCCAATCCTAGAGAGCTACACCAAGCTAGGTTGGGATGTGTGTGTGGGCGCGAGCGGCACAGTACAAGCTCTGCAAGAAATCATGCTGGCGCAAGGTATGGATGAGGTTATCACTCATGCCAAGCTTAAGCGTTTGCAAAAGCAAGCGATGATCGCCGAACGTTTAGAAGAGCTAGAGATTGAAGGTCTAACTCTAGAGCGCGCTTTGGTATTCCCAAGCGGCCTTTCTATTCTGATTGCAATCTTTGAACTGCTTGAGATCGACTCAATGACACTGGCCGGTGGTGCACTGCGCGAAGGCCTAGCCTATGAGATGGTCGATGAGCTGCGCCAAGATGACATTCGTGCACGCACGATTGCGAGTGTTCAATCACGCTACCAGATGGATACTCAGTACGCTGAGCAAGTTTCTCAGCTGGCTGAGTCTCTTTACCAACAGGCTGGCAGCAGTGAGTGGATTGCAGAGCCTCAAGCTCTCGTCATGTTACAAACCGCAGCCAAACTGCACGAGATTGGTCTCACTATCGATTTTAAAAAGGGTGGTGAGCATAGTGCTTACTTACTTCAGCATCTCGATTTACCAGGCTTTACACGTGCGCAGAAGCACTTCCTTGGCGAGCTAAGTCGTCGTTACCGTGAGCAGTTGACATCATTACCAGAACAACATGCAATTTCAGGCACCAGCGCTAAGCGTGTACTGCGCTTATTGAGACTGGCTATTCTGTTAACTCACCGCCGTAACCCAGAACTAGAGCCAAAAGTGACGCTTGCTGCCGATGGCGATAACTTAACAGTGACCATCGATAAGCAGTGGCTTACGAGTAATCCGCTTACCGCAGCCGAGCTAGAGATTGAAGCCAACCGTCAAACCGACATTGGTTGGCCACTGACCATCGTTGAGTCGTAATCGGTACACGTATCTCAAATACACAAAAGGCCTTCTCAACTGAAGGCCTTTTTCTTATTTACTTCCCTGCACGCTTCCTTTCCACACTTCTACTCATACGCTCCATGACGAGAGTGCTGACTCCGAACCATGGCATTAATCCGATTGAATTGGGAATGCTCTCTTCCATTTCTTACGGCGATAATCACTATATACGCAGTAGAGTTTGAAGGTGATAAGGATAAACATGACGTACCTCAATGACAAAGAGTCACCATTCTACAAACCCATACCATCACGGCATCAGCAAAGGGTTACCATTCGATAATAACGATATAAAGGAAATATAAACCAAAACTTATCAGTTAGTTAATGGGGGTTATGTCGGTGTTCTAGCTTGAAGTTCGAAGAGATTTTAGAATGAGGAAAACAGCGAAGTGAGAAAAACAAGCGCCCTTTAACAGGAAGTCAAAAAGCGCTGAATAGATAAGTCGTCGTTGTCTATGCGTTTACGCCGGTAGCTTTAAAGCTAGGGTTAACCGCCGTCAGTTTCTTCACGATGTAGTTCAGTAACACGCCGTACATCGGTACGAACAGACCTAAGCTGATCACCAACTTAAAGCCATAGTCCACCAGAGCAATCTCAGTCCAATGTTCAGCCATGAATGGATCTGGGCTTTGGTAGAAAGCAATCGCAAAGAAAGCGATGGTATCAATTGCGTTACCGAATAAGGTTGAACATGTCGGTGCAATCCACCACTGTTTCAGTTGGCGCAGACGGTTAAATACGTGCACATCAAGAATCTGACCTAACAGGTACGCCATAAAGCTTGCTGCTGCGATACGAGCAACAAACAAGTTAAACTCACCAAGCTGCGCAAAACCTTGGAACTGGCCTTCAAAGAACACAACCGATAAGAAGTACGACACCGCTAGTGCAGGCAACATCACCAAGAAGATGATTTTACGCGCTAACTGAGCACCGAAAATACGTACGGTCAGGTCGGTCGCTAGGAAAATAAACGGGAAAGTGAACGCGCCCCATGTGGTATGCATACCGAAGATGGTAAAAGGCAGCTGAACAAGGTAGTTACTTGATGCAATAATGATCAGGTGGAATAGAACTAGCAGGGCTAGAGCTTTGCGCTGTTGCGCAGGCGTAAAGTTACTCATGCGGTACCTTTTTAGTTTGGTTTGGGGGTGAGGGAACCCAAATCGAGTGACTTATTCATTTATCATGAACAAGGCTCTTACCAATAATGTGAATAAAAAATCTGTTTAACTTTGCTCTATTGAGCGGCGGGCGATTATACATTAATCAATTTTGACTGCAATGAGAGGAATAAACGCAAACGTTTATCCCTAACATTTCTTCATTTCAGTAGTGATTCCGCGGGAGTAAAATTAGAAACCGCGTTTAAGCAGAGAAGCCAGATAATCGAACTCTTCTCGACTCGCCTCTGGGCTCAGAGACTCAAACCAGACTGACTCGCTATAATGTTCTGACTTCAGGAACAACTGACATCCTTCAAAATCCACTAGCCAAGAGTGCATATCCGCATCCCACTGCTTTTCAATCACACTGGCAGAAAGCAGCGCAATTAGCTTCTCTCCTAACTCAGGAAAAGTGTCAAAGTCAAAGCTTGGCGTGGTAATCAGCAGTCGCCCTTCTTCAGCAAGATATTCTCTCAGTCCAAATTCCATTTTACTTCTCTATTTATAATTTTCGGGACGTTAACCGTGGTTGGTAATGTGTTCTTGAATCAAATCAAGGAACGGATCGGCATATTTGTCCAACTTACGCTGGCCAACACCGTTGACTGCTAGCATCTCACCGTAAGAGGTTGGCAAAATTTCCGCCATGTCGATCAGTGTGGCATCACTGAAGACAACGTAAGGCGGCAAGCCATCTTCATCGGCAATCGACTTACGTAGCTTGCGTAGCTTAGCAAACAGCTTCTTATCGTAGTTCTTGCTGCTGAGCTTATCCGACTTCGCACTGCGTGCAGCAGTATCCAGACGTGGCACTGCCAATTCTAGCGTCATTTCTCCGCGTAGCAGCGGGCGCGCTTCTTCAGTCAGCTGCAACGTAGAATTACGGGTAATGTTTTGGAACAACAATCCTTTATGAATTAACTGACGGAAGATACTGATCCAGTAATCATGACTGTGGTCACGACCAATACCGTAGGTAGAGAGCTTATCGTGGCCGTTGTCGCGCACACGGATGTTCTGCATACCACGCATCACTTCAACCACATAACCCATACCAAAAGATTGGTTTACTCGATACACGCATGAAAGGGCTTTCTGCGCTTCTTCGGTCGCATCAAAGTGCTTGGGTGGATCGAGACAGATATCGCAGTTGCCACATGGCTTTTCACGATACTCACCAAAGTAGTTAAGCAGTACCTGACGACGACAGGTTTGCGCCTCAGCAAAGGCACTCATCGCATTGAGCTTGTGGGTCTCTACCTGCTTTTGCGGGCCATCATCTTTCTCATCCAACATGCGGCGTAGCCAACCCATATCTGCTGGGTCGTACAACATCATCGCTTCGGCAGGCAGACCATCACGCCCTGCTCTACCCGTCTCTTGGTAGTAAGATTCGATGTTTCTTGGAATATCAAAATGCACCACGAAACGAACATTGGGTTTGTTGATGCCCATACCAAACGCCACGGTTGCGACAACAATCTGAATATCATCACGCTGAAACGCTTCTTGCACATAAGCGCGTTCGTCTGTATCCATGCCAGCATGATAACCCGCAGCGCGAATACCGTTGTTACACAGCTTCTCGGTAACCATCTCTACCTTCTTGCGGCTACCACAATAGATGATGCCGCAATTACCACGCTGGGTTTCAAGGTAACGCACCACTTGAGAAACCGGTTTGTGCTTCTCTACCAGGTTATAGCGGATATTAGGACGGTCAAAGCTGCCTAAGTAGGTGTGAGGATCCACCAGCTGCAAGCGCTGAATAATGTCTTTACGCGTCGCATCGTCCGCGGTTGCCGTCAATGCCATATAAGGGACATGAGGAAAATACTGCTTAAGCTGACCAAGTGATGCGTATTCTGGACGGAAGTCATGACCCCATTGTGAGATACAGTGCGCTTCATCCACTGCGATCATCGACAGCGGCAAACCTTGCAGGCGCTCAATGAAATCACGCATCAACACGCGTTCAGGTGAAACGTAGACCATCTTTAATTGGCCTGAGTTCATGCGATTGAAGACTGAAATTAGCTCTTCACGTGGCATTGAGGAGTTAATACACTCTGCCGCAACACCATTGGCCTTGAGTTGATCCACTTGGTCTTTCATGAGCGAAATCAGTGGCGAGATAACTAATGTGAGCCCCTCACGCACTAACGCGGGAATCTGGTAACAGAGCGACTTACCACCACCGGTTGGCATAATCACTAGGCTATCTTGCCCGGACACCGCCATATCGATCACCTCTTGCTGACCATCTCTGAACTCTTGATAGCCGAACACCTCCTCAAGCACGCTTTGAGCGCTGATGGTGGTATTGGTGGTTTGTTCTGCAATCAAAGTAGCGGTCATTGGGTATCCTAATCGCGGGGTTAAATAAGCTCGCTCAGCAGTAAAGCGAGGCGACACATTGTAGAGGGGAATGGTGGTGAATAAAACCGCAAATTATTAGGTGAAACGGTCTAACGCTCCTATACTGACCAACTCTCTTTATAAATCTTATTCATAAGCACTCTGTGCCAGAGATAATTCATGACACCAGAACAACAACAGCGTACACGCCAAGGTATTTTGCTTGCGATTGGTGCGTATACGATGTGGGGCATTGCGCCTATATATTTCAAATCGTTAAGTGAGGTTTCTCCGTTAGAGATCCTAAGTCACCGTGTAGTTTGGTCTTTTTTCTTACTCGCTTTTCTACTACACCTTGGCCGTAGCTGGCGAAATGTTCGCGACACACTGACCTCCAAGCCGAAAATGACTTATTTGGTTGCTACCTCTCTATTGGTTGGTGCCAACTGGTTAATCTTCATCTGGGCGGTCAACGCCAACCACATGCTCGACGCCAGTCTAGGGTATTACATCAACCCGTTAATTAATGTGGTACTTGGTATGATCTTTTTGGGCGAGCGTCTCAGAAAGCTGCAGTGGTTTGCGGTTGGCTTAGCCGCGATTGGTGTCTTGATTCAGATTGTCGCGTTCGGTTCTATCCCTGTGGTGGCGATTGCTCTCGCCTTCTCATTCGGCTTCTATGGCTTGCTAAGAAAGAAGGTCAGCCTCGAAGCACAGACCGGCCTATTTATTGAAACCTTAGTGATGCTACCTGCTGCTGCCATCTACCTGTTGTTTATCGCGGATAGCGCAACATCGGACTTAGCGGCAAACCCAATGACGCTCAACCTGCTGCTGATCGCTGCTGGTATCGTTACAACCTTACCTCTGCTGTGTTTTACTGGCGCTGCAACACGACTCAAGCTATCGACACTCGGCTTTTTCCAGTACATAGGCCCAAGCTTGATGTTCTTATTAGCGGTTCTCATTTATGGCGAAGCCTTTACGACAGATAAAGCCATCACCTTTGCCTTTATTTGGGGCGCTCTGGTGATCTTCAGCTTTGATGGACTGCGCCACAACAAAAAAAGCAAACGCACTCAACAGTGATGTGATCGTTTTTTACAAGACAATTTAGAAATACAGAGATAAGCTTGGTTGGATTGATGATAATTTAACCAAGCTTTTTTATACCATGGATAAAGTCCACTACTACTCAACACCCACTGAAGATATCAGTCTGATCCAAGCTCAATACCAAGAGTTTGCTTTTCAGCGCCACTATCATTTGGACTTTCACATTGGTTTGATTACCCAAGGACAGCAAAAATTCATCTATAAAGGTACTAGCCATCATGTGGGAGCGGGTCAGGTAGTAATCATGCCACCAGATGAGCTGCATGATGGTCACTCAAAACTAGATTCAGGCTATCAGGTAAGCGTGTTCTCAGTATCTCCTCAATGGTTTCAAGATCTTGCGGATCCCGACCAAAACGGTCACACATTGAGCTTTTCGGAGCTGATCCTTTCTGATCACGCCGCTTTTTCACAACTACGCAACCTGCATGGCTTGCTCATCAATCAAAATATCAGCCAACTCGCCCAAGACTGCCTCCCTTTTGAAGGATTTTCGACGATTGTGGATCGTTACGCCAAGTTTGGATCCAAAACCGAGACTCAACTAGGTAATCAATCTATCGAAACACTGAAAGAGTATTTAATGGCAAACCTAGACCAGCCAGTACGTTTAGAGCAGCTCTCTGAACTATGTGACTTATCAACCACGCAGTTCCAGCGCCACTTTAAGAACAAAATGGGCATTACACCTTATGCTTGGCTAAGTCGTTTGCGTATGGAGCAGAGCATGAGGCTCATCAAATCAGGTGTGTGTGGTACTGACGTGGCGCATCAAGTTGGTTTCTACGATCAAGCGCATTTCTCAAAGGCGTTCAAGACAACCTTTGGTGTCCCGCCTTCACAAATCAACTGAGTGTTGATTATTTACAATTGCTCTGTGTGAGATCTAGGTAAGCTAACCCATATACCAACAACAGTTAGAATCTAGCTAAGCGTTATCGAGATTAGACAATGAACGAAATCACCATCCTTATCACCCTAGCCTCTATCCACTTTATTGCTTTAATGAGCCCCGGTCCTGATTTTGCGCTTGTGGTCCAAAATGCCACACGTCACGGTAGGCAGACAGGCTTGTACATCGCGCTAGGTTTGTCGTGTGGGATTTTACTTCACTCATTACTGAGCTTGACGGGCATCAGCTACCTAGTCCACCAGCAACCAACCCTATTTGCGATTATCCAGTTAGCCGGTGGTAGCTACTTACTTTACTTGGGCTATGGTGCTCTCAAAGCAACATGGGCAACGATTCAAAGTCATGATGACGACAATCAAGCGCTCAACTCGAAAGATCTTATTCTGACCAACAAACGTGAAGCATTCTCTAAAGGCTTTGCCACTAACATCCTCAATCCAAAGGCGTTAGTGTTTTTTATCAGCTTGATGTCGAGCTTAGTTCCTGCAGATATGTCTCTGTCGGGCAAAGGCTTTGCGCTACTTATCTTGTTTGGTCTGTCGCTATTTTGGTTCTCACTATTGGCTTGGATGCTTTCAACCAAAGCACTTCAGAAAAAGCTGCATGAAGCGACCGTTTACATTGACGGCTTGTGTGGCGCGCTATTCAGCATGATAGGTTTAAGTATCTTATGGCAATCGGCTTCATCATTGATCGCCTAAATTAGAATCAAGATTACAATTCGTTAACAACGTACTGGCTAAATATCATTTCCACTGCCAATCTAGCTCTGCATATGAAAAGGAGAAGATCATGCAGTGGAAAACAAAACTAACAACCCTCGCCACTTCTACCCTACTTTTTGCCTCTCACGTCAGTTGGGCAAATCAAGCTGCCGATTCCGTCGCCCCAGAACAAAGTAGTGGTTTAGAAGCCAAGCAACTCGTCAAAGCCAACGATTGGATGGTCACAGCAGCCAACCCATTGGCAACACAAGCAGGCGCTGACGTACTTGCGCGTGGTGGTAACGCAGTAGACGCCATGGTTGCGGTGCAGCTAATGCTTGGCTTAGTTGAACCACAATCGTCTGGAATTGGTGGGGGTGCCTTCCTTGTCTATTTTGATAACGAAGCCAAACAGCTAAAGACCTACGACGGCCGCGAAACTGCACCACTAGATGCGACCCCTCGCCTTTTCCAAGACGAAAATGGAAAGCCCCTTAAATTTTACGATGCCGTTGTTGGCGGACGCTCAGTTGGAACCCCAGGTACTGTCCAATTGCTGTGGGATACTCACCAAAAATACGGCAAGTTGGAGTGGACGTCACTGATAGAACCCGTCGCTCAATTGGCGAAAAAAGGCTTTACCATCAGCCCGCGCTTAGCGACGTTGATTGCCAATGATCAACAGCGCCTTAGCCGCTTTGCCACCACCAAGGCCTACTTCTTTAATACCGATGGCAGCCCGAAAACCGCAGGGACTCTTCTTAAAAACCCAGAGTACGCCGCAACACTAGAGGCCATTGCCAAAGACGGTGCCAAAGCGTTTTATCAAAGTGAAATCTCTGCAGATATCATCAACACAGTACAAACTGCCAAGGGAAATCCCGGTGTCTTAGCGCAAAAAGACTTCGACGCGTACTCTATCAAGCAGCGTGAGCCAGTATGTTCCGCTTATGAGAGCTACGATATCTGTGGCATGGGACCACCAAGCTCAGGAGCGCTCACTGTCGGACAAATCTTAGCAATGACTGAGCAGTTTGATCTCAAATCTTGGGGACCAAACGATGCAAAATCTTGGCAAGTGTTAGCAGACGCTTCTCGCCTAGCCTTTGCAGACCGTGGTATGTACATGGCAGACCAAGATTACGTACCAATGCCAACTCAAGGGTTAGTAAACACTGACTACCTTAAAGAACGTGCGCAGCTCATCACTGCAGGAAAGGCATTGGAAAGCGCGCCATCAGGTACGCCACCTTGGGATCACGCGATGCAAAGAAGCCAAGATATCTCGATTGAGCTTCCTTCCACCAGCCACTTCAATATCGTCGATAGCGATGGCAATGTCGTGTCCATGACCACGACGATTGAGAATGCGTTTGGCTCGCGCTTAATGGTGAGAGGCTTCCTACTTAATAATGAATTAACCGACTTCTCATTTAAAACTCATAACGATGGTAAGCCTATTGCTAACCGCCTAGAACCGGGCAAGCGTCCACGCTCTTCGATGGCGCCAACCATCATTATGCAAGATGATAAGCCTTACATGGCGATTGGCTCTCCGGGTGGCAGCCGCATCATAGGTTATGTTGCACAAGCAATCATCGCTCATACACTGTGGGATATGGATATTCAGCAAGCGATCAACCAACCACACTTCCTAAATCGTTTTGGTACCTTAGATATAGAAAAAGGCACCTCAGCCGAAAACTTCAAACCTGAGCTAGAAAAGATGGGATTTGAGGTCAATATTCGCGATCTTAACTCTGGTTTACACGCTATTCGCATCACTAAAGATGGCTTAGAAGGGGCTGCAGACCCTCGTCGTGAAGGTGCAGCGATAGGTAAATAGTCGGTTATTACGCCTTTTTACTCACTGCCTTGTGAGAGATCTCTTACAAAGCAGTGAGTATATATCGATATTTAACTAAGAAAACTAGCAACAACAGCACCTAAACCATTGAAATAAAACAATACGTCTATTTTGACACCAATATTACTGTGAGAAATTTGAGTTTCAGCCATTGCTGATAAATTGGGGATCGGTAATATGAATGGTGTCGGAAGGATGCTGACACGGAACAGGAAAACACCAAGGACTTGGTTATCTTCAGGATGAAGATTCGATTACTCAGGATGAATAATCGGCACGGATAGCGAAATTGGACATTGAATGGACGCAATAGTAACTAGGATGGTTGCTACTAAGGAAAGACAATGGACACCTCTGGACGAGGAAAGGACTGAACATCAGGATGATGTAAAGGACACCGCTCAAGGAACAAGTGACGCGCGCTAACGAGGATTGTTGGCAGATCGGGATAAGATCAAGGACACCGCTAGGAAGGCGACGAAAGGAATACGCTGAAGGATAACAGCACACTATCATGGATTAGATGCATGGAGCACACTTAGTAGCCGGATTGCTGCGAGTAAGACTATAGACCCCGATGAGCGCAAGCTCTCGGGGTTTTTCTTTATCTGCTGTTTATCGCCTTTCTGGGTACTCAACTTATACCAATCACAGTAAGTAAGTGATCAAAAATAGCGCAGGAAAAAGGCTTGAGAACAAGGCAGTTTTTTTGCAACAGAGAGTTTCGATAAGTAGTTATTCTACAATCAAAAATTCTAATGCAGTTATCGAGCATTTTAACAAGCTAGGGTGAGCAATTATTTACTACGATTGGTATTAAGTATCGCTCAACAAAAAAGCCGCCCGAAGGCAGCTTTTCAAATCACTCTAGTTTTCTAGCACTTAACCTAGCTTCTCTAAACGAGCGTAAGCAGTCACCAGCCATTTGATACCCTCGCCGTTGAAGGCCACCTGAACTCGGCTCTGTGGACCACTGCCCTCAAAGTTGATAATGGTACCTTCACCAAACTTAGGGTGTTTAACACGTGAACCTAAGCTAAAACCAGTTTCGTTGAAGTTCTCTTTAACTGCGGTTTGTCCAAAGCGACCGCTACTTGCCGGACGACTCACCTGTGCTTTCATTCGTACTTCATCAAGACAAGTTTCAGGCAGTTCACGAATAAATCGTGATGGCTTGTGGTACTTATCTTGGCCATATAGGCGACGCATTTCTGCGTAGGTGATGTAGAGCTTCTCCATTGCACGCGTCATACCTACATAACAGAGACGACGTTCCTCTTCTAAGCGCATCGCATCTTCGGCAGACATCTGGCTCGGGAACATTCCCTCTTCGACACCAACCATGAACACCATTGGGAACTCAAGACCTTTAGCACTATGCAGAGTCATCAATTGAACAGCGTCATCAAACTCATCGGCCTGACCCTCACCCGCCTCCAGTGCGGCATGAGTCAAAAATGCCGTCAGCAAGCTCATCTCTTCGGCTTCTTCTGGCTTCTCGAATTGACGAGTCGCCGTAACTAGCTCTTCCAAGTTCTCAATACGTGCCTTCGACTTCTCGCCTTTTTCTTGCTCATACATAGCAAACAAGCCAGACGACTTAATCACGTGGTCAGTCTGTTCATGCAGGCTCATCTCGTGAGTGTCATCTTCTAGTGCGTTGATAAGCTCGATAAATCGGCTCAATGCCCCTGCTGCTCTGCCCGCCAAAACCTGCTCTTCAAGAAGTGCGATACTCGCCTGCCACATCGTCGCGCCACGATCGCGTGCAGCAAAACGAATGGTCTCTAAGGTTTTATCACCCATACCGCGCGTTGGCGTATTCACCACACGTTCAAAGGCTGCGTCATCATTGCGGTTAGACATCAATCGCAGATAGCTCAGTGCATCTTTGATCTCCTGACGTTCGAAGAATCGCATGCCGCCGTAGATACGGTAAGGCAATCCACCTTGAATCAAAGCTTCTTCGAGTACACGAGACTGGGCGTTGTTACGATAAAGCATCGCCGTATCATTCAACGCTCCGCCCTTGTCTTGCCACTCTTTGATTTTGCTCACCGTAAAGCGCGCTTCGTCGAGTTCGTTATAAGCAGAATAAACCGAGATAGGCTCACCGTCATTGCCGTCTGTCCACAGCTCTTTACCCATACGCTCAGTGTTATTCGAAATCAATTCGTTCGATGCTTGCAGAATGGTCTTAGTTGAGCGGTAGTTCTGTTCCAGACGAATGGTGGAAGCACCTGGAAACTCATCTAAGAACTTTTGGATATTCTCAATTTTAGCGCCGCGCCAGCCGTAGATTGATTGGTCATCATCGCCTACGATCATCACGCGACAGTCAGGACCTGCCATCATGCGCAGCCACGCGTATTGAATGTTGTTGGTATCTTGAAATTCGTCGACCAAGATATGCTTAAAGCGCGCTTGGTAGTGTTCACGAATGTGCTTTTTATCACGCAGAAGCTCATGACAACGCAGCAAGATCTCAGCAAAATCAACCAGACCAGCACGATCACACGCCTCTTGATACGCAGCGTAGATCTTAAGCCAGGTCTTAGTGACTGGGTCATTGTAGGTATCAATATGGCTTGGACGTAATCCTTCATCCTTCTTGCCATTGATCCACCAAGACGCTTGTTTCGCTGGCCACTGCTTCTCATCGAGATTTTGCGCTTTAATCAGACGGCGCAATAAACGAATTTGATCATCGGAATCAATGATCTGGAAATCTTCTGGCAATTTCGCATCTAAGTAGTGAGCGCGCAAAACACGGTGACAAATACCGTGGAAGGTGCCGTTCCACATACCTGAAGAGCTACCCATCATCAGCTCATCAATACGACCACGCATTTCAGCGGCCGCTTTGTTGGTAAAAGTCACCGACATGATAGAAAACGGCGACGCCTGCTCTACAGTTTGCAGCCATGCGATACGGTGAACCAACACTCGCGTTTTACCACTGCCTGCTCCCGCTAAGATCAGCAAGTTTTCTAAGGGTGCAGCCACTGCCTCACGCTGCTTGTCGTTGAGGCCATCGAGTAAAAGCGAAGGATCAATCATTTGGGTTTGCTCACTACTGGGTATTTATACATAAAAGTTGATTATAACCTAAACACAGAGCGCAGTTTAGGAGAATAAGAAGAAAAAATATCCAAAAATAAATTATTAATAATCATAACTTTACACATCGATATATCATTTATTTCTATAAATCTTCAGTTCTTTTGAAATTATTTCTTAGTTCTTCCTATCCTTTTTACTAAGCAAGTTAACAAAACCTTAACCTGCTCAATGTAAATAACAATTAAGTCTAGAGGGAATGACTATGAAAAATTCTAATCTTGCTGTAACTGCTGCAATCACAAGTGTACTAGCGTTTGGTGGTACTGTTCTAACTTCGGCTCCTGCAGAAGCGGCAGCGAAAGAAAAGTGTTATGGCGTGTCTAAAGCTGGTCAAAATGACTGTGCGACTAAAACAAGCTCATGTGCTGGTACAGCAAAAGAAGATAACCAAAGCGATGCATTCGTTGTCGTACCTAAAGGGCTTTGTGGCAAGCTTACTGGCGGTAGCACTCAATCTTCATAATACCCGCTATAAACCAGGTGAGCATGCCTATCAGCTCACCTGGATTGTTCCACCCACCGAAGGAGAATACCTGTGGCTCATCCTCTACACCCGCTGGCAGGCGTGGGTTTAAGAACACCTCACTTAGATTATTTTAGCCACAACTCTAATAAGGTCGACTGGTTAGAGATCCACAGTGAGAATTACTTCTCCCCACATGCAAAAGCAACTGAACAACTCAGAGCAATTCGACAAGACCATGAGATTAGCTGCCACGGCGTAGGTTTGTCGCTGGGTTCTGTAGAACGTATCAGTAAGGAGCACTTGTTCCAGCTCAAACGCCTAATTAGCGACATTCAGCCCTTTTTAGTATCAGACCATCTAAGTTGGAGCCAAACCGGTGGTCATCATTTCAATGACCTATTGCCACTGCCTTATACCGAAGAAGCACTCGATGTCTTTTGTCGCAATGTATTAGAGGTTCAGGATGCTCTGCAAAGGCCACTACTTGTTGAAAACCCTTCGAGTTACCTCGCATTCAAACACTCGACAATTCCAGAGTGGCAGTTCCTAGCAGAAGTTCAGAAACGCACTGAGTGCCGATTGTTGCTCGACTTCAATAATATTTTTGTTTCTTCGTTCAATCATCAATTCAGTTGTGATGACTACCTCGAGGGAATCCCGGCCGATGCAGTGGACGAGATCCACCTTGCTGGTTTTACTAAGAAGCAGCTAGAAGATGGTGAGATATGGATAGACACCCACAGTAAGCCTGTTTGTGATGAAGTGTGGCAACTCTACACACAATGGCTTATGACTCACGGCGCGCGGCATACATTGATCGAATGGGACTTAGATATCCCAGAGCCAGGGGTGTTGTTTAATGAAGCTGAAAAAGCCAGCCACCTACTGCATCAATATCAAAACGCAGGGTCATTACGAGGCCAAGCATCATGAGTTCCTTAGCTGAAATACAACAAGCATTTGGTGATGCGCTCCGTTATCAAGGTGAAGATTCACTGTGTCAGGTCGTTAGCGATCACTTCTCAGATAGCCAGAGGCTACAAATCTATCGTAACAACTTCGTGATTGGCGTTAGTGATGTACTTGTGGCTACCTATCCTCTTGCCCAAGCCTTAGTTGGTGAAGAGTGTTTCGCCCAATTGGCACGTCATCACGTGCTTAGTACGCCACCTCAATCGGGTGATGTAACTGAGTACGGAGAAGGCTTTAATGAGGTCGTTAAGCACTTTCCAGCGGTTATAGAAGCCGCTCCTTACCTAGGAAATATGATTCAGTACGAGTGGCACAAAGATGCGCTAATGCGTGCCGAACCAAAGCCCGTTGCGACAGGACAATATCCACTGGCTGCTCTCTCTGCAATTCCAGAGCATCAGCATGCTGAGTTGGTGTTTCACTTGCTTCCAGACATTGTCTTGCTCAACTTCGATTATCAAGTGCTGACTTTAGAACAAGCCATCATCAATAACCAACTCGACGGACTCAATATCGCCCAACCGGAATTTGCTGTCTTACAGAAAATAAATAACCATACCTTGGAGCCTCATATCGTGACGTCAGAAGTCTTCCAGCTTCTGCAAGCCTTCCAAGCCCAACAAATGCTCGCTGATATCGACCCAACGCTGCTAGCCCATCTTAACGATGTCTTGGCGCTCAATATCATCTCTGGATTTTCTATTAGCGGCGAATAGGAGAAATAAAATGGATAACAACACCGTGACCAACATGATGGCTCAATACGATAGCCTCGTTGATAAGTTCCAGGCCCTGTTTGTGCCAGCGTTACTGCTGTTTTGTCGCTTATGGGTTGCTTGGGTTTTCTTTAATTCCGGGCTGACCAAGATTGCCACTTGGGATAGCACTCTGTTTCTGTTCGAGCTTGAGTATCAAGTCCCGCTCATTCCATGGGAAATGGCGGCCTATATGGGTACCGCTGCAGAGTTGATTCTTCCAGTGTTTATTGCATTAGGCTTGTTAAGTCGACCTATGGCAGTTGTCTTATTCGCCTTCAACGTAATTGCAGTCGTCTCTTACCCAGTGCTTTGGGACCAAGGTTTCTACGACCACCAACTGTGGGGGCTGATGATACTGATTGTGATTGTATGGGGTGCGGGTCCGTTTTCACTAGACCACATCCTAAAACGACAATTCCGAGGCTAACCACTAGCCCTCAAGATCAAAAAAACCACTCATTCGAGTGGTTTTTTGTTTACCAAGTAACATCACATCATTACTTGTTCAGAAATGCCTGTAGATCTTCTGCAGAAATGCCTTGCTCTACCATCTCTTTTGCTAACAGTTGAACTTGTTCACCTTTACGGTCTTCAATCACACTCTGAAATTGGAACACAATATCGCGTAGTGTGTTAATTGGAACCTGCTTCGCAGCGCTGCGAATACGCTCACCACTTTGGTTACCAAGCTCGTTCAGCAATTTTCCAAACATGACCTTTTCAGGAGCGTCTTCCATTTGTTCTAAGACGCGTGCCATTTCGTAGGTTGTTAATGACATTACAGTATTATCCGTTGTGATACTCACATTTTAATGAGCGATAAATATACCATGTTTTAACGATGGAAAAACTGTCCATCTGTATAATTTGTCATCCAATTGACTTACGCCTGCTTAAGGACGCCATGCCACGATTTTCCAGCCTTACCAAACAGTACAAATAGTGCTGGAACAATCAGGAACATCTGCAATGCAATCATCACTTGTGGCTCCAATTGCAGTCGCTGCATAGTACCCACCAACAACCCAGAACCACTCATCTGGAACAGGCCTAATAGCGCAGCAGCCGTACCCGCTCGGTCACCAAATGGCTCTAGTGCTTTGCCAGCAGATGCGCCAAGAATCCATGCAAAACCAACTGAAGATAAGAAAATTGGGAACATAAACGCTAATGCTGTTGCCTGGTTCGCCAGTACCAACATCAGTGCGCCTGCTAAGCCCAACAGAAGAATACCAACTACCAATGTCTTGTAGGTACCAAAGCGATCCATGAACTTAGGTGCTGTGAATGCCGCAATGATATTGAATGCTGCATTAATACCAAACCAGAAAGTAAACTCGTTCATGCTCAAGCCTAGGTTTTCCATCAGTACCACTGGCGCAGATGTTACGTAAGCTAAGATTACAGCCATTGCCATCAAGCACAACGAAGCATGGAAGATAAACGATGGCGTTTTAAGTACTGACCAGTAACGCTCAAACCTAAATACCGCAACCTTCTCTGTCGCTGGATTGGTCTCTTTCATCTGGAAGAACAAAATAGCGCCGACAATCACAGCAAAGCCAGCCATAAAGCTGAAGTTAGATCGCCAGCCAAACTCTTGAGTTAGCCAGCTACCTAAAATAGGCGCTAACGCTGGAATAAAACAGATAGCACCGTTTAGGTAGCTGATCATCTTGCCACTTTTTTCAGGACCAAATAGATCGCGAACTGTTGCGAACGCAGCAACGGATGTTGCACACGCTCCTAATCCTTGAAGCAGTCGAGCCATCAACATCATATCAATAGACTGAGCGGCCCACGCCAAGCAAGCGCTCACTGCATAGATGCTGATACCGCCAAGGGCAACAGTTCGGCGACCTAATTTGTCCGCAAGGGGGCCAGCAAACAGTTGGCCAACACCCATCGCGAATAGGAACCAGGTAATGGTGTCTTGAGCTAATGCATGTTCCACGTGGAACGTCTCTGAGATTTGAGGTAAAGCTGGTAAGTAGATATCAATAGCCAACGGGCTAAATAGAACAAGCATTGCCAATAATGCTACTTGCAACTTACTCGGGGATGAATGCACAGACACACGATTTTCCTGATTGATAAATGATGATGGGAATCATAACCAACTAAAGATATGAACAAAAATGGCTTATACTCATTACCATTATTCCCATATGGAAAATCTCATGAATCTCGAAAAATTGTCTCGAATTGACCTCAATTTGCTAGTTTGTTTGCAGGTTCTCCTTGAAGAGCTCAGTGTCACCCGCACCGCTCATCGGCTGTGTTTAAGCCAATCAGCCGTAAGTAAATCACTGGCTAAATTAAGAGAGCAATTCGACGATCCGCTATTTACACGCAGTGCCCATGGTTTGCGTCCGACGCCCAAAGCGGTGTTCCTAAAGCCGCGCCTGGAAAACCTTATTAACCAACTTGAAGTGCTAACACAACCGGAAACGTTCACGCCTTACAATAGCGATCACAGCTTCCACATTGCCGCAGTTGAGAGTGTCTACCCGCTTATCCTACCGCACTTTCTGCCAGCCATTTTCCAACAAGCGCCACACGTCAACATCAATACTCACGCATGGTCAGAGCAAACCTTTAAAAAGCTTCAGCTTGGCGAACTCGATATCGGTTTAACCGGTAAAGATATCGACATCAATGACGCGCGACTCACCATGCTGCCACCTGATGATATCTGTGAACAAGAGATCTATCGAGATGCACAAATGTGTGTTTTAAGGCGTAACCATCCAGCCCTTGAACATAATTGGGACTTAGAGACCTACTTGGCCCAAAGACACGTTCAAGTTAGGTGCGATGGCAACGACCGCTGGTTGCTCGATTATAAACTAGCGGACATTGGTCGACAGCGTGATATCGCTATCTCAGTTCCCGATTTCAACAGTGCGGCTAGCTTGTGTACTTACACCGATTTTGTGTTCACCGCCCCAAGCCATTTTACTTATCTTGTTGCAAAACAGATGGATCTCGTCGTGGTGCCTCTACCTCTAGAATTTCCCCCGATGGCATACACTCTGTTCTGGCATAGAGACAGAGAGAATGACCCAGCACTGACTTGGTTGCGAGATATCATCAAAGAAAAAACCTTACACCTTAGATAAAAATGACGTACGCCGTTTGCTCTCTTGCGATAAAATGAGTAGCTTAACTGTCGATAGTCCTTTTTGGCTCATCTATGGCCAGTTGTATTCCAGCTCAATTGAAATATCGACCTTATTCAGTTGACCCATGTCTTGCTGTAAGCAGATGGATACAGCGTCCACACCTGAGCATCAAGGAGCGGTAATTTGAAGGAATAAACACAGATGCATAACGATACTCAAAGCCGCGTGAATGCAATTCGCGAATGGCTAGCACAACACAATATTGATGCCCTACTTGTCCCACACGAAGACGAGTACTTGGGTGAATACGTACCGGCTCACAATGAGCGCCTACATTGGCTAACTGGCTTTACTGGTTCAGCGGGCGTTGCTGTTATCACCAACAACAAAGCTGCAATGTTTGTCGATGGTCGCTACACGGTACAAGTGACAAAACAGGTACCTGCCGAACTTTTCGAATATCGTCATCTGATTGAAGAGCCTGCTCTTGACTGGATCAAAGAACAGCTTGCTCAAGGTGCATCTGTTGCTATCGACCCTCGAATGCACAACTCAGCATGGCTAGATGTTGCACAAGCTAAACTAGCTGGTGACATTGAACTTAAGATCTTAGAAAGCAACCCTATCGATGAGTTGTGGAGCGACCGCCCTGCACCTGTTGTTTCTGACGTACGCCTAATGCCAACAGACGCTGTTGGTCAATCAAGCGAAAGCAAGCGTCAAGAGATCGCAGAGCTTATGAAAAAAGCGGGAGCTGATAGCGCAGTTATTACAGCTCTAGATTCTATCTGTTGGTTGCTCAATGTTCGTGGCTTAGATGTATCACGCTTGCCTGTTCTGCTTTCTCACGCAATTCTGCATGCTGATTCTAGCGTTGAGTTCTTCTTAGACCCAGAACGCATCCCAGCTGAATTCGCTGCGCATGTTGGAGCGGATGTTACTGTTCACCACCCAGAAGCACTTCAATCTCGTTTAGAAGTTCTAACAGGCAAAAACGTTCTTGTAGACCCAGCAACCAGCAATGCTTGGTTTAAGCTAGTGTTACAAAACTCGGGCGCGAATGTAGTCAGCAAAGCTGATCCATGTCTAATGCCAAAAGCAGCAAAAAATGCTGTAGAAATCGCGGGTATGAAAGCATGTCATGTTCGCGACGGTGTTGCTATGACTCAGTTCTTATGTTGGTTGGATGCAGAAGTTGCTGCAGGTAACCTACACGATGAAGCAACGCTATCTGACAAGTTAGAGTCTTTCCGTCAGCAAGATCCAACACTGATGGACCTAAGCTTTGATACTATTTCTGCAGCCGGTGGTAACGCAGCAATGTGTCACTACAACCATGAGAATCAACCTGAGCCAGGTAAGCTTGAGCTTAATACCCTTTACCTTGTCGATTCAGGCGGTCAGTACCTAGATGGCACAACAGATATCACTCGTACAATTGCGATCGGCCAACCATCACCTGAGATGATCAAGCAGTTCACCTTGGCACTGAAAGGCCACATTGGTGTTGCTCGTGCGCGTTTCCCGAAAGGCACACGTGGTTACCAGATCGATACCCTAGCTCGTCAGCACCTTTGGGCTGAGGGCTACGACTACGATCACGGGACAGGTCACGGCGTAGGTCACTTCCTAAGTGTTCATGAAGGCCCAGCGAGCATTTCGAAGAAGCAAATTGATGTACCGCTAACCGAAGGCATGGTGCTATCTAATGAGCCTGGTTACTACCGAGCTGATGCCTTTGGTATTCGTATCGAGAACCTAGAGCTTGTGGTTGAAACACCAACTCAAGGTGACTTCCCTGTTCTGTCATTTGAATCACTAACACGTTGCCCAATCGACAAGCGCAACATCAATGTCGATATGCTAACGCGTCCGGAACTAGCATGGCTAAACGACTACCATCAGAAAGTGTGGGATGACATCGGTCCATTAGTCGAAGGTGATGTGAAAGAGTGGCTACGTGCTGCGACTCTACCGGTAGCACACTCATAAGCTGCTAACATCACCGTTGCTAAATATATAAAAAGGCTCTCCATCGGAGAGCCTTTTGTTTTGGGTAACCTAGCAAATTTTATGTGTTCTGGTTTATGTTTCACGTGAAACACTATCTGTATTGATTAACCAGAATAAGCTGAGTGCCAATCTCGCCATACAGGGTCAAAACCCTTCGCACGGATCATATCCTCTACCGATGCCGCACTGCGCTCATCACTGATCTCAAACTGCTCCAGCTCAACATCGTCCATCGCGTAACCCCCTGGTTGAGTTTTCGATGCGGCAGACATTGAAGTAATACCAAGAGGCAATACGTTATCTCTAAACGCAGGCGATTCTCGTGTCGATAACGATAGTTCCACCTCCGGGTTCAGCAAACGATAAGCGCAAATCAACTGCACTAGCTGCTTATCCGTCATCACTGACTTAGGCTGTAAAGCCCCTTCACAAGGACGCAAGCGCGGGAATGAGATCGAATAACGCGTTTGCCAATACGTTCGCTCAAGGTAATCCAAATGTGCCGCAACATAAAAACAGTCGGTGCGCCACTCCTCCAACCCTATCAACGCTCCGATGCCAATTTTATCGATACCCGCTTTGGCCAGACGATCAGGTGTATCAAGGCGATATTCAAAGTCGGTTTTGTTACCACGCAAATGGTGTTCGCCATAGGTAGATGGATGATAGGTTTCTTGGTAAACCATCACAGCATCGAGACCTAGAGTTTTAAGCTCTGCATATTGCTCTTGGTCGAGAGGCTGCACTTCCATCGCAAGGTAGTTAAACTGCTCCTTAATCATCGGAACCATTTCACGGAAGTATTTCATCCCTACTTTGGTTTCATGCTCTCCGGTTACCAATAACACACTATCAAACTTCATCGCCTTGATAGCATCAATTTCAGCAGATACCTCATCACGGTCTAGTGTCTTACGCTTTATGCGGTTCTCCATCGAAAAGCCACAGTAAGTGCACGCATTGGCACATAGGTTCGACAGGTACAATGGTATGTACAAAGACATGGTATTACCAAAGCGCTTGCGCGTAAGTGAATACGACAGCTGTGCCATTTGCTCGAGATAAGGCTCCGCAGCAGGAGAAATCAAGGCCTTAAAATCCTCTAAATCACGCTTGGGTTTACTCAATGCGCGTTCAACATCACTCGCTGTTTTGGAATAAATCGACATCGAAATATCATCCCAGTTGAGCTTGTTAAACTGGTCCACGAAACTCATGGTTAATCCTCGTCGATTTGTTAAAGCTCATCTAAGAATGAAGTGAGCGGACTCGAAGCCACTGCGTGCGATACCTTGCCAGCCAAACCGGCCTCATACGCCATTCGACCAGACTCAACAGCTAACTTAAATGCTTTTGCCATAGCAACCGGATTGCTCGATGCTGCGATGGCCGTATTTACAAGTACCGCATCCGCGCCCATCTCCATTGCGCGAGCAGCATGCGAAGGTGCTCCGATACCAGCATCAACAACAACTGGTACGTTTGCTTGGTCGATTATGATCTCCAAGAAGTCATGAGATACAATCCCCTTGTTTGAGCCGATTGGCGCTCCTAGTGGCATCACCGCTGCACAACCCACCTCTTCGAGTCGCTTACACAACACAGGATCGGCATGACAGTAAGGCAGAACAATAAACCCTTTGCGAACCAATTGCTCAGCAGCAGCGAGTGTTTCGATAGGATCTGGCATTAAGTATTTTGGGTCAGGGTGAATCTCTAGCTTCAACCAATTGGTTCCTAATGCCTCTCGCGCAAGCTGCGCAGCAAACACCGCGTCTTTGGCATTTTTGGCACCTGAAGTGTTTGGCAGTAAACTAACTCCAGCTTCAACCAAGGGTTTTAAGATGTCGTCTTGCTGATCGTTAACATCCACACGCTTAAGGGCCATAGTCGCGAGTTGAGAACCTGACGCTTGTATCGCTTCAGCCATTAAGTGACTATTGGCGAACTTTCCAGTTCCGGTAAATAGTCTTGATTCAAACTTCTTATCTCCGATATGCAGCATCTCATTACCCCCCTGCTATTGCTTGAAACAGAGAGATACTATCTCCCTCACTAAGTAACGTGCTACCCCATTCACCACGAGGTATCACCGTATTATTGATAGCGAAAACACACCCCATTTCGGGTAACTCAAATTGATGAATGATTTTCTGTAGATCGCTCTGATTAACTATTTGCTGAGGCTGTTCGTTAATGACGATTGTTATCATCTCACTGCGTTCACTTGCGCCTTCAAGGTTTGCTCGTTCAAATATTGTCATTGCTCTTAATTCTCTTTATTACCTGTAACCCAGTGCTAACTGCAAACCTGACAGCTGCTATCTTTTGTTATTGCTAGCTTCTGCCATTGCATTTTCAAACCATCAAATAGGTGCAGTTCGTTTGCTTTGACGTGGAATTTGCCTGTCGCAAGTTTTTGAATAGCGGCCAGTGCTTGGTAGTTACCCATAGTCCCAACCACCGGACCTACAACACCAGATTCGCTGCACTTCTGTGTCTGTTTGAGTTCATCAAATGGATATAAGCATCGATAACAAGCGGCTGATTGTTGTGACTCTTGGTGGTCAAATACTGCAAACTGGCCCTGCCATCCAATAGCGGCAGCAGAAACAAGCGGGGTGTTTTGCTCAAAGCAGGTTTGGTTTATCAATTGCCTTGTCGGCATGTTGTCACTACAGTCCAAGACCACATCCGCCAACATAACCTCAAGTGAAAGCTGACTTGGTTCTAAACGCTTATTGATAGTACGTACTTGCACCATAGGATTCAGTTCCGCTAATTGCTTTACTGTTGCACTGGTCTTAGGCGTGCCTAGGTCTCGTTCACGATATATGACTTGCCTTTGTAAGTTACTGCTCTCAACAATGTCATCATCCACAATCACTAGTTTTCCGACACCTGCAGCAGCCAAATACAAACAAGCGGCACTACCTAGCCCTCCACAACCAATTACCAAAACATGAGATTGGCCAAGCTGAACTTGTCCATTCTCACCCACTTCAGGTAATGACACTTGACGCTGATAACGCAGAAACTGTTTATCGTTCAGCACAGGCTATCCTCGGTTCACTCTGATTTTGTTTGGAAGTCACTTCCTGCTCCGCACCCATTAGGCTGGCAAAAAAGTTAATCACCGACTGAGGGTCGCTCGATAAGGTAATTGCGCGGACGACAGCAAGGCTCGATACCCCACACTCCCAAACTTGGTCAGCATTGCTTTGGTCAATACCGCCGATTGCAACGGTTGGAAAGCCAAATTGTTGCTTACTGCTCTCTCCAGCGATCCCATATGGAATGGTATCAATGAGTTTCTGATACAGAGCTAATCGAACTAAACCTTGAGGCTTAGATGGCATCTCTTTAGTGGTTGTCGGGAAGATATGCCCCAAGGCAATGTAGCTTGGATGAATTTGTACGATGCGTAGTAACTCGTAATAACCGTGTGTCGATAAACCAAGGCGTACTCCAGCTTTACTTAACTGAGCTAGGTTAGATTCCTCGATGTCTTCTTGGCCAAGGTGAACACCATAAGCACCATGCTTAATTGCCAGTTTCCAGTAATCATTAATGAAGACTTGCGCATCGTGTTGACGCCCCAATTCGATCGCTTTCTTCACTTGTTGCTCGAGGTCTACTTGTTGTGGGTTCTTAATCCGAAGCTGAATGGTATTGATACCCATAGGTAAGAGGCGTTCAATCCACGATACATCATCAACAACCGGATACAGACCTAGGCTAGGTTTGGTCAGTGTCGCAAAACTAACGCTTTCGCCTTGAGCAGACCAGCCAACTTGAATACCTAAACGTTCATCTTCAAGAACAGGGGTTGGAAAAGCACTAAACTCAAATGCCCATACCTTAACAACATGATTTGAAGATATTGTACGAGTATCAAAAGCCGATGTTTCACGTGAAACATCCCCTGCCGGAGACATCATCGCGCGTGCTAGAGTTAACGCATCCTCGATCGGAAAATCGAGTATCGATAGAGTCACGAACCAAGCCAAATGCAATTCTGGAGACAAGTGGACGGCTAGGTGTGGAGCAACCGAAAGTGCTCTAACTTCATTATTTATAGGGTGATGCCAGATATCTAATTGACTGGAATTCTGAGCATCTCTCGAGTCTCTATCTAGAATACCAATGAATATGTCGGTTGACTCCTGATGACGACACTCTCTAATACTCAGCCTAGAATGATAGTAAAGCTTGTAATCTGAGACGTTAGAAGCCTCAACATCAGAGACAATGTCAGTTGAAAAGCTAGTAGTGTGTTGGTCATGAATGAGCTGTATCGATTGAGTTGGGCTCACACCCAACTCAACGTTTTCGATAGTAAAACCCTGCTCTTTCGCCAACAACAAACATTGCTGAACTAAGCCAGTTAGCTCAATCAATGATGACGGAATAAGGATTTTGTTCATTAATCGGCAACCTCTGCACTAGCGGCTGGATGATAGAGCTCAGACCCTGTTTCACGGAACTCTTGCGATTTTTGACGCATCCCCTCTAATGGGTCATCAAGCATCTTAATCGATATCGCTTGGTCAGCAGCAACCTGCTCTGTATCTTTGGCATATTCGCGTACCTCTTGCGAGATCTTCATCGAACAGAATTTAGGTCCACACATAGAGCAGAAATGGGCAACCTTACCTGACTCTTGTGGCAAGGTCTCATCATGGAAAGCTCGCGCCGTTTCAGGATCGAGAGAAAGGTTGAATTGGTCTTCCCAACGGAACTCAAAGCGCGCTTTTGACAAAGCGTTATCACGTACTTGTGCACCTGGGTGGCCTTTAGCGAGATCACCAGCATGAGCAGCAAGCTTGTAGGTAATCAAACCGGTTTTAACGTCTTCTTTATTTGGTAAACCAAGATGCTCTTTTGGTGTCACATAACAGAGCATTGCACAGCCATACCAACCAATCATGGCGGCACCAATACCCGAGGTAATATGGTCATATCCTGGTGCAATATCTGTCGTCAATGGACCTAGGGTATAAAACGGCGCTTCATGACAGTGTTCAAGCTGCTCGTCCATGTTCTCTTTGATCATATGCATCGGCACGTGACCCGGCCCTTCAATGATCACCTGTACATCGTATTCCCAAGCGATCTTGGTCAGCTCACCCAACGTGCGAAGTTCAGCAAATTGAGCTTCATCATTAGCATCAGCAACTGAACCTGGACGCAAGCCATCACCTAGCGATAGAGCAACATCGTACTTAGCACAGATCTCACAGATCTCTCTGAAGTTGGTGTATAGGAAGCTTTCTTGATGATGAGCCAAGCACCATTTAGCGATGATTGAACCGCCTCGCGAGACGATACCCGTTACGCGCTTGGCAGTCATAGGTACGTAACGAAGTAATAAACCAGCATGAATCGTAAAGTAGTCAACACCCTGCTCAGCTTGTTCAATCAGAGTATCTCGCATCACTTCCCAGTTTAGACTCTCAGCAACACCATTAACCTTCTCTAGTGCTTGATACATAGGAACCGTACCGATCGGCACTGGGCTATTACGCAGTATCCATTCGCGCGTCTCATGAATATTTCGTCCAGTAGAGAGATCCATTACGGTATCGCCACCCCAGCGAGTTGCCCATACTAGCTTCTCAACCTCTTCCTCAATAGAAGATGACACGGAAGAGTTACCGATGTTTGCATTGACCTTTACCAGGAAGTTTCGACCAATAATCATTGGCTCAGATTCTGGGTGATTAATATTGGAAGGAATAATTGCGCGGCCTTCAGCGACCTCTTTACGAACGAATTCAGGAGTGATGTCTTTAGGCAGATTAGCCCCAAAGCTCTGTCCTGGATGTTGCTGAGTTAATACTTCATCACGGTACTGAGCTCTGCCCATGTTCTCACGCAGAGCAATGTATTCCATTTCTGGAGTAATGATGCCCTGACGAGCATAATGCATTTGAGTTACACACTGGCCATCTTTAGCACGTCGAATACGTGGTAGATTGCCGTAGCGAAGCTCATCTAAGGTCTCATCTTCTAGGCGTTCTTTGGTGTAAACCGAACTCACATCATCAAGTAGTTCAGTATCAGCTCGTTCTTCAATCCAACCCTCTCGCAGCTTCGGTAAGCCATTATAAAGATCGATTTCGTGCTCTGGGTCCGTGTACACACCCGAAGTGTCATAAACGCGAATAGGCTCATTAGGCTCAAAGATTGGCGCCTCTTTGGTGCCACCTATTAGGCTATCGGCTAAAGAGATCTCGCGCATAGGGACACGAATATCGGCACGAGAGCCTTCTACGTAAACCTTGGTTGAATTTGGGTACGGCTGTACCGAGAGAGTTTCTATAAACTGTTTTGCTTCCAGTCTCGCTTGCTTGCGATTCGACATAGCATTTTTCCTTGCTTCGTTATTCTAGATAATAAATTCGGATAAAAATGCTTGGCGGAAAGATGCGACAAGAGGAGCTGAGCATAGACATACCTAAGGCAGGTAAAAACGGTCTATTGCTTAGCTTATTGATAGGTCTGCTAGAGAGAATTCCAGCAAGGATATCTTCTCTTGTTCCCTTCGCAGGTATTAACCTGATCAGGTTCAACGGATCCCGAATGAACGGTCTCAGCCTTATGGCACTCCGACAAGTGAATTCAGTATATAAAATCGGCTTGGTTAAACCAAGCCGACCTGTGTGATTTTAATACGAATCTGGAAAACTAACTCTTAATTAGCAACTGAAAGCCAATCCAGGCTGCCGAAATACTCAATACCACATTCAAAAGAACATTGAGTCCCATCTTAAAAAAAGCGCCCTGCTGCATCAATAACACGTTATCCATAGAGAAAGTGGAGAACGTTGTTAATGCACCTAGAAAGCCTAACCCAATGATCTGACGCCACGGTTCAGTTGCTAGCATCTCATTTTCGAATGCAGCGATCAGCAGACCCATAATAAATGAACCGACGACATTCACCGTCAGGGTGCCGTATGGAAAACCACGCCCTAGTAGCACGACACACAACTCAGATATTAGGTAACGAGAACACGCACCAAATGCACCGCCAATGGCGATAAACCCCAAAATTGAAAACTGACCCATAATTCCCCCACATAAGACTTAAGGATATTCTAGCCTCACTCGATTTTTTTTCGAGATAATTAGTGAATAAATTACTTGGATAAATTTTAAGATTAAAAAGTTACAGGAGTCACTTTACTTCAATATAACCCATCAAACCGGTCTTCATATGTTCAATGACATGGCAGTGATACATCCAACGGCCTGGGTTATCAGCAACAAACGCTGCCTTAGCACTGCCATTCTTACCAAGCAGAACGGTATCTGTGTGGAATGGCTCTTCGACTTTTTTCCCATCCAGCTCAAGTACGGTAAAGGTATGGCCATGAATATGGATCGGGTGGTGATACTGAGTCACATTCTTGAGATCGAAAATGTATGTCTTTCCTAACTCTAACGTCGCAAGTGGTTCAGGAATATTATCCTTACTCATCCCTTCCCAAGCGCGCTTGTTCGTGAGCCAGAATTTAGGCATCGACTTGCCATCTTTTCCTGTCGGACTGATCGCTCCCTCCCACTCAAACAGAAAGTCGATTTCAGTGGCATTCACGAGGTCTAGATTAGGAACCGGGTTGAGTGGTAAAGAAGGTAATGTCTGCTCAGATGGTAAGTTCGAGTCCACGACTTCTAATGAACATAATGAAAATGGAAAACGTCCTTTCATCTGCAAGACATTTATAGTGGTACCTTTAGTCGGAGCAACAAACCCAATATCCACTCGCATGCCCGGACCAATCTTATGTTGTGTCAATCGATAAGGCGTTTTGACAGGGTTGCCATCGATAGCAATAACCCAAGCCTCCACACCCTCGACCGCAATAGGATAGGTAATCGTATTGTCGACATTAGCGATTCGTAGGCGTGTTGTCGCATGTTGCTTAATCTGGTAGTTCGGCTCATGAACACCATTCACACTACTCCACTCCCCAGGGGTGCCCATACGAGCACTCATTCGTGGGATCATCAGGTCCTTCCACTGCCCTTGCTTATCAAGATGCCAATGTTTAAGCATCAGGGGTAACTCTTCATCAAAAGCAACAGGCTGAGACTCTTCAACAATGATCAGCCCTACTAACCCCATTCCTAACTGTTTAACGCTATTCATATGTGGGTGATACCAGAAGGTACCCGCATCTGGTGGAGTAAACTCATAAACAAAGGTCTCTCCAGGCATGATTGGAGGCTGACTTAGGAACGGCACGCCATCCATTTCGATCGGGATTCTTAAGCCATGCCAGTGGATTGTGGTTGGTTCTGCGAGCTTATTGGTAAAACGGATGACAACTTTCTCACCTTGACGGCAGCGAATGGTAGGTGCTGGTATTTGCCCATCAAAGCCGAGTACTTTAGTCGTATACCCTGGAACGAGCTCAGCTGTTGCTGGCTCTGCCGTCAGGTCGTATACGTATCGTCCTTTTTCATCGACAGATTGAGTAACACTACAAGCAGGCAAGATTGATAGTGCTGATATAGCAATAGAAGACTTAATAAACTGGCGACGAGAAATATCCATACTGTTCTACTCTTAAATTAACCTGCGCAAAATGTAACAGATTATTAATAACAATTCTCATTACGACGCTAATTTTGAGTCTTAGGTAGCCTTGTCTGTTTGTTTCTTCACTGAATGGTACAAATAAAAAAGGAGACGTCTCCGTCTCCTTATAAGTAATATTTTCAGTCCAAGCTATTGCAACTTAAAGCGATCAACAATCGCCAGCAGCTGCTTATTGCTATTGGTCAGTTGAACCGTGCCTGCAGTGGCTTGAGCACCGTTGTCAGTCAGTTCATTCACCATCCCCTGAATCGTTGTCATGTTACGACTAACCTCATCAGTTACAGCACTTTGTTGGCTCGCTGCCGTAGCGATCTCAAGGCCGAGATCATTAATACGCACGATCGAGTTAACCATCACGTCTAAACTCTGATTAACATTCTCTGTAGTGTGAGCGGTCTCTTCACAACGTACTTTGGTATCGTCCATAGCTTTGACAACCGTCTTGGTGCCTTCATTTAAGTTCGCTAGCATGCTATTGATCTCTGAAGTACTTTGTTGAGTTCTCGCGGCAAGTGCACGAACCTCATCAGCAACCACTGCAAAGCCTCGACCTTGTTCTCCAGCTCGTGCTGCTTCGATCGCAGCATTGAGTGCAAGCAGGTTAGTTTGATCAGCAATCTCACCAATAACAGTTAAGACTGAGCCTATCTTTTGAGAGTCTTCGTTCATCGATTGAATGCTTTGAGCCATGGCTTCAACTTCGCCAACTAATTCAGCCACACTGCGAACAGCGCTTGCGACAACCTCTTTGGATTGACTAGCCTCATCATTCGTCATCTTAGTAAATTCAGCCGTCTTAGAGGCGCTCTCAGCAACACTATCAGCCGTTGAGCTCATCTCTGTCATAGCAGTGACTACCTGTGTAGTCTCCATTGCATGAGAGGTCAACACAGCCTCATTATTATGGGTTTGCTCTTCGAGTAAATGGATGTTTTGCGAAATCTGGTTCGAAGCACTGGTCACCTCAAGCATCATTGCTTGTAGGTTACTAATAAACGTATTCACTGCCTGTGCTATCTGCCCAAGGTCGTCCTGAGAATGGACTTCTAGTCGACGAGTTAAATCACCGTGACCTTGCGATAAGTCTAATATCGTACTCTTCAGTGCCAAGATTGGTCGGTATGCATAATTAAGGATGACTAGGAAAATTGCACACGAGATCGAAAGTAAGATAATGGCAGAATAGAGAGCCGCTTCTAACGCATCGTCCATCTCAGCGTAAGCGATCGATTTATCTACACCCACGAGTAAATGCCAAGTCACTGCATCATCAATTCGGATAGTTTGGAAGAAAGCCACCTTGTCGACTCCACCTAGACTGTAGTCTTGCATACCAGATGGAATAGACAGAAGAGAGTCGGTCAATGGCTTGAGATCTCCAAAGTCATAGAGTTTCGTCTCACCAGGAACATCAACTTCTCCATTAGAGGCAATCGTCAGGCTGGTTTGGTCATACAGGCCCATCATAGCCCCAGGGAAAGGTGCTTTTCTTACCAGTTCATCAAGCAGCGTAAGCTCGATATCCGCAAGTAATACACCTTGTAGCTGACCTTGTGCATAAAACGGCTCAGCAATGCTAACCATTAAGCTTTTCGTCAAGGCATCACTATAGATATCGGTAACAATCGTTCCACGCTTAGCAACGGCCTGTTTATACCAATCTCGAGTTCTTGGATCATACTGTGATAAGTCACGTTTACCACTATTGTTTCCGTAAGAGCGTCCATCTTCATAACCAACCAAAATATCAGAAGCCGGAGAGGTATTGGCGATCTGCCTGATCATCAATAAAATTTGCTGGTCATTATCAACAGAAACGAAGTCAGGAGCGTTCGATACTAAGCCCGACTTAATGGTATCTAACCAAGTTGTAATGGTGTCGCTCGTGGTCTCAATCTTCAGCATCGAATATTCATTAATCCGTTCTTCAATTGACGCTGAAAGTTGTTTATAGGATAGGTAACTAGATACCGTTAATGACATTGTAATTAAGAGAATGACAACGGTAACCACTCTTCCCTTAAAGCTACTTAACACATTCATTTTTAAGCTCTATTTTATAAATTTGAACAAATGTATCATTATTGAGACTTAACTTAATTACATTGCAATAAAGTTAATATGTTGATCACACTTTTATTGCACAAAATACATTCACCCAATAAATACAATCAGTGTTAAGCCCATGATTAGGCTGACTAAATAGCGGAAGAGTTTAGTTGCTTACATGAGAGTAGTAAGTATCAGCTAATCAATGATTGAGATTTCAGAGATCGATAGAGTTGGCGAACAAGTTCGCAATACGTATGGGCTTATTTAGAGTGAAATAAGCTACAGGACAGTAGTATTGCAGTATAGAGCAAAGAATCGCGTCGAAGGGCATCACAGTAAAAAGGGATGCGGTAGAAAACAAAAAGGCTCTAGTCTTTCGACTAGAGCCTTAGATATGGCAGGGGTGGAGAGATTCGAACTCCCAACACGCGGATTTGGAATCCGCTGCTCTGCCAATTGGAGCTACACCCCTAAAATTTCAATACTGTAGATTCGAAAAAACCTCGCACTAGGCGAGGCTCTCGAATAAGTGGCGGAGTGGACGGGACTCGAACCCGCGACCCCCGGCGTGACAGGCCGGTATTCTAACCAACTGAACTACCACTCCGCAGTGGTAAACACGTCTTTAGACGTGGTTCCAAAATTAAAGCCTGGCGATGTCCTACTCTCACATGGGGAAGCCCCACACTACCATCGGCGCTATTGCGTTTCACTTCTGAGTTCGGCATGGAATCAGGTGGGTCCACAACGCTATGGTCGCCAAGCAAATTCTTAAAATTCGGAAAGCTGTTTCTATTCTCTTCAAACTCATTCAAGTGTTTGTATCTTTGAGTCCATCAAAACCCCTTGGGTGTTGTATGGTTAAGCCTCACGGGCAATTAGTACAGGTTAGCTCAACGCCTCACAGCGCTTACACACCCTGCCTATCAACGTTCTAGTCTTGAACAACCCTTTAGGACGCTTAAAGCG